>JAUYAO010000055.1 GCA_030692565.1 Nitrospira sp. | reverse complement strand
CGAAGCCGAGAAGACCGCGCAGAAGGAAGCCGAAGACGCCATGAAGCCGCTGGTCGAGCGCGTGAAAACAGCCCTCGGCGAGCGCGTCAAAGAAGTGCGCGTCACCCACCGCCTCACCGATTCGCCCGCCTGCCTCGTCACCGGCGAAGCCGACATGAGCGCCAACCTCGAACGCCTGCTCAAGGCCGCCGGCCAGGCCGCGCCCACCGTGAAACCCACGCTGGAAATCAACCCGTCACATGCATTGGTCACGCGGCTCAACAGCGAGACCGACGACACCCGCTTCGCCGACTGGGCCAACCTGCTGTTCGAGCAGGCGCTGTTGGCAGAAGGTGGCCAGCTTGATGACCCGGCGAGTTTTGTGCGGCGGTTGAATGGGGTGCTGGCGATGTTGCCGAGTTAATAAGTAAGCCGCTCGTACCGAAACACAAGCGGTCTTAAATCTGTTGTTCCCGGCGCGACTGAACAATCAGTCGCGCTTTTTTATTGTCATTGATCTAGTCGATGTTGCGCGTTGATCCGAATGCTGCAATCCTAGTTCCGATTTTTATCGAGTCCAGCACCCCTTCGAGCTTTTTTTGCAAAAGCCAATTCGATGCTGGCCCTTATAGTTGATTTTGATCCATGCCCAAGGTTGATCTAACGATGGCGAACATAGAAGAAGCGAATATCGAAATAGAGACTGAGGACGATGAGGAGAGCTATGTCACTTACGACATCGCCACCTACCCATCTGACTTAACCCTTTCAGGAATTTTTGAGCAGTGGAGAAGCGAGGAAATACTGATACCGGACTACCAACGTGAATTTGTATGGAGCCAAAAACAAGCGTCGCTGCTCATTGAGTCCTTCCTGGTTGGCCTCCCAATCCCGCCTGTCTTCCTGTACATCGATGAGTCGAATAAATACGTTGTCATCGATGGGCAACAGCGCATCACGAGCGTTGTTTATTTTTTCGAAGGGTTCTTCGGTATAGAAGACCAAAAATCAAAAAAGACTACCTTCAGGCTAGCAGGGCTGTCTCCCAAGAGCCCCTTCTTAAACAAATCGTTTGCAGAGCTAACCGAGAGCGATCAAAGAAAGCTCCGTGGCGCGGTCTTAAGGGCGATGAATATTCGCCAGCTGTCTCCTAAAGGTGAGCCTACCGCGGCATATCACATATTCGAGCGACTCAACACAGGCGGCACACCGCTAAAGCCCCAAGAAATCAGAAACTGTGTTTATCGGGGACGCATAGTGGAGCGCCTTCGCGAATTGAACCGGAATTCAGATTGGCGAGAAATTCTAGGCAAGAGCAACGTAGATAAACATCAAAAAGATGTCGAACTAATTCTCAGATTGTTTGCGCTTTTTGAGAGTCTCGAAAACTATCAGCGCCCCATGAAAGACTTCCTGTCCGCGTCAATGAAACGAAACCTTAACTTCGATTCAGATAGCGCAAAGAAATTTGAAGATCTGTTCACCAAAGTGGCAGCGCGGGTAGTGGCGGAGCTTGGGGAAAAACCATTCACCCGCCGCGGCCCGGTCAACTCAGCTTTGCTCGAAAGTGTATTTGTAAGCCTTATACGAATAGGGGAGCCTTTCAGCACAGATCTCCATACGCAATTTGAACAACTCAAAGCTAACCCTGACTTTCAAGCGGCAATATCGCAGTCCACCGCAAATGAAGATGTACTCAGAATGCGCCATACGATTGCTTATCAAGCCTTTGCCTCCTAAATCGAGGAGGTAACGAATGAATAAACGATCAACGCGCCAAGTAAGAGATTTCATTTCGCACTTGAGCGGAGTTGCTCCAAGCCCAGCAGCAGATTTGCTTCATGCGCGCTATGCGGGATTTGCAGCGGTTTCAGCTGTGTCCAATTTAGAGCAATCAACCAAAGATGCTTTCAAAGAATTCGCCGCAAAGCGGGATCCAGACTTTGAATATTTTGTTCAAAGCGTTTTCGACTCTTTCAACGCACAACTCAAACTAAAACTGCTGAAAGAGAAGCATCTGGCGCGCTTTGGGGCGACAAGAGTGCAACGCTTCGATGAATTACTGGAAAGATGCGAAAGACGGGCTTTGAAGTGGGCTCACGTCAGTCTTAAGAGCGCGTATGGCAATCTTATCGTCTGGCGACATTCTTGCGCTCACTCAGGCTATTTGGACAGCGCTACATTACCTGAGGTTGCTAAAGCGGCACGCGCCGGTGAGGTCGTAATTCGAGCTCTCTGGCTCTCGCTCGGATGACCGGATTACGTGGACCATGCTTGGATATAGTTTCCACCTAAATTCAATGCTGACCACTATTAAAGATGACTCACGACGCGCCTAACATTGAAGTGCTACTAAATAGATCAGCAGAGCTTGCAGAAGTCTTAGCGGACTTCTTGACGCTAGCGCCTTACGACGATTCGGCCAAAATCACATCGAGCCGCACACTGTGCGGGGTGTCATTTGAACACGCAGAGAGTGTGCGCATTCTGATCTCTACTGGCAATTTCACATCGTCCCTTGGCGTTCTTCGAATGCAGTACGAAGCTCTTGTTAAAGCTGTGTGGGCTCTGTACTCCGCCTCTGATACTTCAATTAGCAAGCTACAAAGCGAACTGAATCATGAAACGGCAAAGTGGGCAGATAAAGTCCCATCGCTAAGCGAGATACTGGTTGAGCTTGACGGAAAAGCACCCGCGCAAGCATTGGGGCCATTGCTTGAGTTCAAGGAATATTCATGGAAGCCCCTGAGTTCATATATACATGGCGGGGTTCATGCCATCTCTCGGCACAACGAGGGTTACCCGATTCAGCTTTTGTCTCAAACACTCAGATCATCAAACGGACTACTACTAATGACAGGAATGATGCTCGTTATTCTGTCTGGGGATAGTAGGCAATCGGGGAAAATCCCAACAATTCAACAGCGGTTTGCTAATTGCTGCCCAGATTTGCATCCGCACTAGGGAACAGACCACGGCTTTCGCACCACGCTTAGGAAACAAATGGGTTGGAAAGACACGATTATTTCTGCTACCCCCCTTTGATTCCCGCAACGAGTTCACGAGTCGACGTATAAATAGATGAGGGCAAACCGATGTCTGACATGATTCTGTTAGGTACTCGCAAGGGCAAGCGATACCGTATTGCACTGCAATAGCAAACCCCGACATCGGCTTTCAGCTCACACGTTCTAAAGAGAATACGCATGGAATTCTTTAGCAAAATCCAACACCCCCACCTCGACATCTCAATGCTCAAGAATCTCCTGACCATCGACAACCTGCCAAGTCTGTGCGCCTCCATCAGCTCGGCCACGTCGGACAGCGACAACGCCGGCAATATCTACTGCCTTTGGGGCGCGTTCAGCCTGCGGCGCGACGAGATTCGGAACGGTGTCCGTTATGCGC
>JAUYAO010000054.1 GCA_030692565.1 Nitrospira sp. | reverse complement strand
CACTCGTCTCAGTTCCTTCACACTCATGATGACCCTGTCCTCTCCGACCATCCAGCCCTCCGTCTGAAAGCCGGCAGTCTAGCAACGAAGAGGACATTTCTACTGTGGTGAAAGCGGACATTATCATTGTGGTATTACATGTCACTCCCCGACCCGAACCAGCAGGCCCTGGTTCCGGCAATAGGCAAACGTCCGGTGAAACCAGGCAATCATAGCCGTCAAAAACAGAAGGTTCAGCCCGATCGCCCAGCCAAGATGCTCAACCGGCTGACCGGTCTGGCTGAGGACGCCGCGCATTCCTTCAAAGACATGCGCGGCCGGATTAGCCCAGGCGACCGGCTTCAGCCAGGCCGGGAGAACATCCATCGGATAGAACACACAGGAGATCGGCTGAAAGAGGAACACCATGCTCCAGGCCAACACCTCGGCCTCCTGCCCGAACCGCATGATCAGTGAGGTGGTAAAGACGCCGATGACCCATCCGGTGACCACCAAATTCAGCACGAAAGGGAGCAGCCAGAGTCCGATAATCAAAATACTGTAATCGTAAAACAGCCAGGCGCAGAACCCCATCACCAACGACACACAGGCGACCTTGAAGATGCTCATGATCATTGTCGCAGCAAGAAACTCACTCGGCTTCAGCGGACTCGCGAACAGATTCATCAGGTTGCGGGACCAGAGTTCTTCGAGGAACGAAATCGTGATCCCCTGTTGCGACCGGAACAGCACGTCCCAGAGGATCAGCGCTCCGAGGAAAAAGGTCACGAAGCCGGGAACCTGCGTCTGATACCGCGCGAGATAGAGGGTAATAAATCCCCAGATGACGAGATCGAGAAACGGCCAGTAGAAAATCTCCATAATCCGGGGCAAGCTCCGGCGATAGAGGTAGAGGTGACGGAACACGATGGCAGTAATTCGGTGGAGCTTCATTAGGCCTTAGTGGTGATGTTCCTCACCGCATCCTCCGCACTCATGATGCCGTCCCAGCATGGTATCCATCATCGTCTGGGCTCCACCCACGAGCCGCTCGCCGACACGCGTGCCGTCCGGTAATTTTCTCAGACCCAATCCGAGCAGCGTCACCGGAATTCCCGCCACTCCCAGCAGAAAGGGCCAGGTACCCACGCGCGCGCTATCCATCATCCACGCCACCGCTGTCACCATCAGGAGAGGGACCAATCCCGCAGTCAGGCTGGCCCGCACCACTTGCCACTTACTGGTGCCGCGCAGCACGCCCACGATGGCCAGGATCGACCAAAAGAGTCCCCAACAGGCACTGATTCCAAATCCGCCCAGCACCAGCCCTAGTACAAACGAGATGGCTGTCTCTACCATGATAGGAGCGCTCCATTCCTTCCCCGCCTTGCGGGGCCGCTACGATTCTCTGGCTAACTTCAAAAACACATCTTCGAGATCTGTCTGTCCGAAACGGGAGACAATTTGAGCAGCCGTACCCTCTGCCACAAGATTTCCTTTTTGGAGGAAGATAATGCGATCCGACATTTCTTCCATCTCCCGCATGTTATGCGAGGTATAGAGAACACTCAACCCGGAAGCGCGCTGTTCATCCTTCAGCAAGGCCCGGATCTTATGCGCGATATCAGGATCCAGGCTGGCCGTCGGTTCGTCCAGGAAGAGGATCTTCGGCTCAGTCAAAAAGGCCTTCGCCAGCGTGAGCCTGGTCATCTGCCCCGACGAAAGCTTGCGCGTGACCTTGTGCCGAAACTCCCCCATCTCCAACTTCTTCACAATGTCATCGATCTTTCGCTGGACATCGGGCAGGCCATAGAGCCGGGCCACGACCCACAGATTTTCTTCGACCGTCAGCGATTGCGGCATCGACATATACGTGGATGAAAAATTCACCCGCTGCAGAATGGCCTCCCGATGAGTCTCCAGATCCATCCCGAACATCGAGATCGTCCCGGAAGTGGGTGTAATGAGACCCAGCAGCAGGTGCATCGTCGTCGTCTTGCCCGCGCCGTTCGGCCCTAAGACTCCGAGGATCTCACCAGGGTGCAGGGCGAACGAAATGCCGTTGACGGCCGTAAAGTCGCCGAACGTTTTGGTCAGATTACGGACTTCAAGAACGGGTGACGCCATCGCAAAAGTCTCAGATCTCAATTGAACAATAAGGCCGCACTGATTTTTTCAGGGATATGGCACGTCTCGCACTTCCGGCTGACCGGCTTCCCCTGATACTCCTGCTTGCCGTCATGGCAGCGAAAACAGTCGGACAACGTCCTGGTGCGGAGATACGATCCTTCGGGATGATCGGGATACCAGGGCTGGCTGTCAGCCGACACATGGCCACGAGGAATCACGATCGGATAGCCCTTGATCGGCTTTTCATGCACCACGGCTGAATGGCATGTGGTGCACCCCTCGCCCTGCCCCCTCACACCAAAGGCCTCCATATGCGCCCGGTGACTCATCACCAGCCCCACGTCCTTCACAGGCGGAGGCAGATCCCGCGTGGCGATTTCAGACACCCGCAGAATGTTCCGGTGACAACCCAAACAGACATCCGACTCCACCTTCGCCTGAAGATTGTGGGAATCGGTCGGCGTGCCGAACAGATGAATCATCGAATCCTTCGTCCCATTCCATGCTTTGTCATGCATCCATCCTTCAAGGCCGGGACGGACATGGCAGGCCACACAGGTCACCTCTTTATGGGACGACGTCACCCAGCTGTCATACGAGGGCGTGATGGTATGACAACTGGCACAGAACTGCGGATGATTGGTCAGGGGAATTGCGATCCCGCCGAAGGCGAATGCTCCGACGATCAGGGCCAGAACCAGCGTCGCTTTACGGTTCCAATTCATGCGTGACGCGCGGAAAGTGCTTGATGATGAGGGCCGCGACACCCGTGACATCGTTCAAATCGAGCACCGGCACAGGAAGATCGATCGGCTTATCGGATACCACCGCCAACAGCCCGTCGGGAGAGACCGGCACTTCGCCGACCTGTTCACGGATGACGACGATCTTCAGATACCCCTCGCTCTTCCAGCCTTCCGCAATAATGAGATCGTAGGAGCCATCGAGAAACCGGTCCCGAATTTCCTCAACCTTCATTTCCTCCGGCACATCGGCAAACATCGCCAGACTGCCGCGGGACATCACGATGACACTGCTGGCCCCCGCACGTTTATGGCGCCAGCTATCTTTCCCTTCAGTATCGAGATCGAACCCGTGGCCGGCATGCTTCACTGTCGCCACGCGATAACCCGCCCGCACCAACTCGGGAATCACGCGCTCAATCAGCGTGGTCTTGCCGCTGTTCGACCGGCCGACAAATGACACGATGGGCACCGGCATGAACTCAGTCCCTTTCCACGATCAACAACAGGACGTCTTATGCCCGATGCTGTGAGTCTCTTCCGACTGCGTTTTCCAGGCTTCCCCGCTCAATAATTGCACGGTCACCAGATCGCCCGGATTCACCCGTTCCACTTCGACCGGAATATCGATCAAGCAATTCGCCTTCACCATCGAAGTCAAGATTCCCGACCCTTGCGCACCGGTCGTCCGAACTTTAAAGACGCCGTCTTCCCGCGTCAGCACGCCGCGGAGGAAATGCCGGCGGTCCGTTCGTTTCGAAAACTTCTCCTGGATGACTGCATGCACCAGCGGCCGCCCGTAGGTCCGGTGCCCGTTCATCTTCAAGATGGCGGGTCGCACCAGTTGCTCGAAGGTCACCATCGACGAGACCGGATTCCCCGGCAGGCCGAAGGCCAACTTGCCCTGAATCTTGCCGAAGGCCAGGGGTTGCCCCGGACGGATCGCAAGCTTCCAAAAATTCATCTCGGCGCCCAATTCGCGAAACACGGCTTTGGTGAAATCGTAATCCCCCATCGACACACCGCCGGACAGCACCAACACATCCGCCGTCAGCCCATGGGAAATCTTTTCCTTCAACGCCGCCGGAGTATCGCGGGCAATCCCAAGCAGAAACGGAATGCCGCCGGCTTCTTGTACCGCCGCGGCAATCCCGTAGCTGTTCGAATTGATGATTTTCTCTTCGCTGAATCGCTCATCCAGATCGGCCAACTCATCGCCCGTCGACAGAATGGCCACCCGCGGGCGCTGATAGACAAAGACGAAGGACTTCGCGAGAATCGCCAACATGCCCGCGTCACCGGGACGAATCTGCGTCCCCTTGGCAATGATGCATTCGCCCTTCTTCACATCTTCGCCTTGCGGCCGGATATTGGACCCGCGCGGTTCAGGTTTGAAGACGCGAACGGAATCCGGCGTGTGCTCCGTATCTTCCACCTTCAGTACCGTATCCGCTCCTTGCGGAATCGGCGCCCCGGTCATAATACGAATCGCCTGCCCGGGACCGACGGACTTCGTCGGCATTTTCCCGGCCGGGACATCTTCAATCACCTTCAGCGTGACGGTCTTTTCGATCGCATGCTCCTGTTTGATATCCTCCCAGCGCACGGCGAACCCGTCCATGGCGCTGTTATTCCACGGCGGATTGTCCCGCTCGGCGACGATATCCTCGCCCAATACACGTCCAAGCGCGTCGAGGATCGACACTTTCTCCAGGCCCAGCGTCGGAGTGGCCTCCAAGACGATCCGCTGTGCCTCTTCAAGGCGCGTGAGTCCTTCGGTTGCGTCGTTCGCCTTCACAATCGCTCCCATCTCAATGTGGCGCGTGCCGCGGCGCCACTTTTACCAGCGACCCGCTCTTCTTACAAAACGCTTCGATTTGATTGGCGATATTGTGATAGCACTCAGCCGTCGCCGTATCGGAATTGAACATCGCAAACGGCTCGCCCGCATCCGACTGCATCACGACATCGGGATCGAGCGGAATCCGCCCAAGGAACGGCACACCCATGTCGTTGGCGGAAGCTTCCCCCCCGCCCTTCCGGAACACTTCGATATTCTGATGGCAATGCGGGCACTCCAGACCGCTCATGTTTTCCACGATGCCGATGATCGGCACTTCACTGTCTTTGCAGAACGTCACCGACTTGCGCGAATCCAACAGGGCGACTTCCTGCGGCGTCGTGATAATGACCGCGCCGCTCACATTGCCGAGCAGGTCGATCGTCGTGACCGATTCGTTGCCGGTCCCCGGCGGCAAATCGATGAACAGGAAGTTCAGATCCTGCCACTCCACGCCGCCCAACAGCTGATTGATGAATTCATACTTGTACGCGTCGCGCCAGATGATGGGGTCATCGGGATTCTGGAGCAGGAACGACATGGACGCGATTTTCAGGTTATAGGCCTGAAAAGGAATGATGCCGCCTGAGGTGCTGATCTTGAGCTTCTGTCCTTCTGCCCCGACCATCTTCGGAATGTTCGGCCCGTGAATGTCCATGTCGCAGATGCCCACGTGCCAGCCCTTGAGTGCCAGGCTGACCGCGAGGTTGGTCGTGCAGGTACTCTTCCCCACACCGCCCTTGTTGCTCATGATCAGCACTTTGTACTCGATGCGCTCCATCCGCTTGGCGACGAGCCATCGGCTATGGCCTTCTTTATCCTTCTGACAAGATTCGTTCTCGTCACAAATCGCGCAGGCCCACATGTAGGTGCAGGCATCGCTTCCCCCGGATGTGGGCGGTTGAATGACATTCAGTTCACGGGCCATAGTGTGTCCTTCTATATGACATGAAGCCTCAGGCTTCGGTTATCGACGGGGATTCCCGCTCGGCACTCCAACATACTCGCTGTCGCCGGACTTCGACATGCGCGCGGCACCGGCCGGCACGGTCGCCGGCGTCAGCGGCGGCACATCCGCGGCGTCGGCTTCTTCCGGCGCCGGTTTCTTCTTATTGAAGAAGCCGGCGCTGATGATGCCGACTTCATAAAAGACATACAGGGGCAACGCCATGAGGCACTGGTTGAAGGGATCGGGCGTCGGCGTGAGAATGGCGGCAATGATAAAGGCCCCCAGCAGCGCCCATTTTCGATAGCGCCGCAGAAACGGCGCATCGACCCAGCCTAGCTTGGCCATCAGCGTAATCGCCAGCGGCACTTCGAAGATCAGTCCGAAGACGAGCAAAAACCACAGGGCGAAACCGACGTACTGGGCGATCGACAACTGGGGAATAAAGCCGGCATTCACGCCGTATGAAATGAGAAAATTCAAGGCGAAGGGCAGCACAAAGAAAAATGAGAAGGTCACTCCGGCCAGAAACGCCAGCGTGCTCAACATGACGAAGGGGCCGACAAAGCGACGCTCCTGCACGTGCAGCCCCGGTACGACAAACTGCCAAAACTCCAGGAGAATATACGGCGTCGCCAGCACCACGGCGAACAAACCCGCCACTTTGACGTTCTGCCAGAGGGCTTCACCGGGAGCCAGAAAGACAAACGGGACCGTTGCCAGGTCCGTCGGCTCCCAGGACAACGTGCTGGGCACGAACATATTCTGGAGGGGGATGCGGAGCCACTTCACAAGGGCATCGGCGTAGAAAAACGTGACGACAAACACGATCGCCGTCACGATGACGGCGCGTGTGAGCCGGACCTGGAGCTCCACCAGGTGCTCCATGACCGGCATTTTTTTGTCTTCCAGAGGCTTGAAGACCGAGTCTTGCAACCACCGGTTGAAATCGTTCAGCACCGCGCCCTCATCGTACAGAACGATGCGGCGCCGGATCACACCTGATCACCGGCGCCGCATACTCGATCTACTTTGGATTGACTGCCACGAACAGGCTATTGCCCTGCCGATTCACCAGCAGCACGGCCAATTCGTCTTTCTTGATCTTGTTCGCAGCCTTCAGAAAGTCGTCCACGGTCTTGACGGTCTCGTGATTGACCTCCTGAATGATGTCCCCACGCTGCAATCCCGCCGCTTCGGCCTGACCGCCCGGCTCCACGCTGGTGACGACCACGCCCGTCGTCTTGGCCGGGATGTTCATCTGGCTCATGATCGCATTGTCCAACGCTTGAATCTTGAGCGACGCCAGCACATTGTCCGGCAACTTGATCGTCTCACCCTGTTCCTTGGGTGGAGCCGCATCCTTCTTGGCCAGCAACTCGTCGGACGGCCGTTCAGCGACCTTCACGGAGATGGTTTGCTCTTTCCCGTCGCGCAGGACTTTCACTTGGGCATCTTTGCCTACCATGGTCCGCGCCACCAGATTACGCAGCTGGCTCACGCTCTGAACTTCCTTGCCGTTGAACGCGATGACCACGTCGCCGCGCTTCATCCCGGCGGCAGCCGACGGTCCATTTTCATTCACGTCGCTGATGAGCACGCCCTTGCGCTGCTCCGGCAACTTAAACGACTTGGCCAAGGCCGGCGTAATTTCCTGAATCGCCACGCCCATCCAGCCGCGGACGACTTTGCCGGTTTTTTGAAGGCTATCGACAATATCCACCGCGATGCTGCTGGGAATGGCAAACCCGATTCCCTCTGAACCACCGGTGCGGGAGAAAATGGCGGTATTGATACCCATCAATTCGCCGTTCATGTTCACCAGTGCCCCGCCGGAGTTACCCGGATTGATCGCCGCGTCGGTCTGAATAAAATCTTCGTAATCGGCGATGCCCACGTTCCCGCGGCCCAACGCACTGATGATGCCCAACGTCACCGTGGAACTTAGTCCGAACGGACTGCCGACGGCCAACACCAGATCTCCCACCGCCAGCTTGTCGTAGTCGGCCCACTTCAGCGAAGGCAAATCCTTCGCCTCAATCTTAATCACCGCCAAATCGGTCTTGGGATCTGTTCCCACGGTCTTGGCCGTGAACTCACGCCGATCACTCAGCGTCACCGTAATCTGCGTTGCACCTTCGACCACATGGTTGTTTGTGACGATGTAGCCATTGGGATCCAGAATGACCCCCGATCCGGCGCTTTGCTCAGGCCGTCCATGCCCCCCTGGAGGGCCTGGCGGCATCGGAGGCGGCGTCGGAAGATCTCCTCCACCCGGTTCTTCACCACCACCAGGAGGTCCGCCGAACGGTCCGGGCGGGAGCCCGCCCCGGCGACGACCACCTTCCCCGCCACCGCCCGTCACGGCGATATTCACGACGGCAGGGGTCACTTTCTTCACGATCTCAGAAAAACCTTGGGTAAATGCCGGAGGAACTCCTGCCGCCCATGTAGCGGGGGTTCCGATCAGCCCGCCTGCGACCGTGGCCGCAAGTACAAGCCCACAACCAATGACAAACTTGGTCGCCTGCTGACTCCGATAGACCATGCTCAGTTCCTCCCGACGGTTGAACTCACAAGACACCTCACTCTGATCGGCAACCAGCTGGGTAGCGACCGATCGAACGGTATATCTTACACTAATCATTCCTTGGGCTTCAAAGAGGAAAAGTCCTCTTCAGGCTGCCTATACAGCGACCTGAAGAGGACTTGCCGAAAGACATGAACGCCAGACGTGACGAGCCAGCCATAAGACTCAACTGCTTCGGCGAGCCGCCGCATCGGCTTCCAGCTGACCCAGCCAGGAGTTCTGAAGCTTCAATGCAAGCCGTTTCTCGGCTTGCTCAAACGATACCACGCGCAAGGTATTGGGAGCTCCTTCATAAGTTGGCGGCCAGATCCGCCGCTCAGGCTCCTGCGGCCTGAGATAGACGACCGGGTACCATTGATTGATCCCCGGGGCTGTGGGGCGATCCAACGTCGCCCATCCTCGCCCCTCGGCCTGCATGACCGCCTTGCCGGACTTGACCTCGATCAACGCAAACTCCAAGAGCGACCAATTATCCCGTCGGTAGCCCGGCTGCGCATGCGAGGTCCATCCCAGGAAGAGCGTGACGGGATATTCCTGCTCTGCGCTCGAGACCACCACCACCGCCAAATAATCCAAACCCTTACTCTTCGCCAGATCGACCAGTCGGGTGAGATCTCCGCCTTGATCCTGAGGACGCACCCCTCCCGCCGAAAATACCTCGGTCACGGTCACAGGTAAGACCCGCGCAATATCCTGCTTGAGCGTATCCCCTAATCGCACGAGCGCCTCTTCGGGTAACACGGCTGCGGCAGTTTGATCCGGCTCATCCGGCACGAGCACCAAACCGGCTTTTAACGGACGCGGCTCCGTTTTGAGGAGCGATTCAGGGGCTGAGGGTTGGTCAAACTTGAGATAGTGGCCCATGCGACTCGGAGGAACCGCGTTTGCACAGGCGGCAACGAGCACACACACTGTCAGAAGAGCGGCACCGCGAACCAGATTGTGCATGAGGCACCTCCAGGCTCAAGTGGATGGTAATATATCGACCCTCACTTAAGTATACGTTCGCTCCCCCTCTGCAGATCTGTCAAGTCCTCTTAGGGTCGATCGGCCCCACTTGAAATCGCGCACAGAGTCCTTTACCGTGGCATCACTTCAAGGGTACTTCCACGCAGGACGCGAAGGGGAAGATCCGGTGACGCAGGAAGAATTCTACAGAGTACTGGATCTCTCCATCGTCATCCCAGCCCACAACGAAGCCACGCGTATACTCCCCCATCTACGCTCGATTCACGACTCGCTTTCCCGACAAGACCGCTCCTATGAAATCATCGTCGTTGATGACGGCAGCCAGGACGACACGATCAAAGTCGTCCGTAGCTTTGCCAAAACCGACCCGGCGTTACGGGTGATTCCGCTCCCGACCTGCATGGGAAAAGGCGGGGCCGTCAGGCAGGGCATGCTGGCCGCACGAGGCCGGCTGCAGCTATTCACTGACGCCGACGGGGCCACCGCCATTACGGAACTCGACCGGCTCGAACAAGCCATCAGGAACGGCGCCGACGTGGCCATCGGTTCACGGAGCCTGGCCTCCCGGCAGCGAGGATTCGAAGTGAACGCCCGCTGGCACCGGAGCATCCTGGGCGGCTGCTTCAACGCGATGGTCCGCTTGGGAGGAATTCGTGGAATCGGCGATACGCAATGCGGATTCAAACTATTCGAACGATCAGTCGCTCGCGATCTTTTCTCCGTGTCGACCATCAATGGCTACGGCTTTGACCTTGAACTCTTGTTCATCGCTCAGCAGCGCGGCTATCGGATCGCCGAAGTTCCCGTGAATTGGGCCGATCAACCGGGATCGAAGGTGCGGCTCGTTCGGGATAGCATCGCCATGCTCCGTGAATTCACCATCATTCACCGGAACGCGGCCAGAGGATACTACTCTCCGCTTGCGGCACCAGACGCGGTCGCCTCCCTCAGTAATTCTTCCCCGATCACGGAGTAGCGCCCTCAGCCGGAAACTTCCCCCTCGTATAAATCACCACCTTCATATCCTCGTATTCGTGGCTCCACCCCGGCGTCGCGGCCAACAGAGCCGCAAGCGCCGTCCCTCGTTTCAGCAACGCCCAATCCACCGCGTATTTGTCGAGGAGATCCGTCCGAGGAACCGGTGCAGAAACAAGATCGACATAATCCTTGAAGATCCACCGATCTCCGATTTGCCAGGCCGGCATCCGCCCATCAATGAATGTCTTGAGTCCCGGCAGCTGCCACAATAGAAAGCCACCATACTGATAGTCGTGGACCGGTCTGGTCCCCAAGCGATCGCGATGGGCGCGAATCCACTGGACCGCTTCAATAGGATAGGACGTTTGGCGAAATGCGACGTCAGGATTCGCTCCAAACCGCCACACCTCTCTCACATGATCGGGACCGAGAACGATCAGCAAGCAGGCCAGTACCCCCGTGACGCCCATCGCCCACTGTGCCGATCCACGCTGCCGCAGCTTCAGGGCCGAAACTATCCGGTCGCACCCAATTTGTAGCAACTCAACGGCGAGAGGGAGACTCACGATCAAGAAAAGCGGGATGTTCCGCAGATGCCGGCAGGCTACGAAGAGAAATGCCAATAACACTCCGATGCGCACAGGCTCAAGTCGCCGATACCAGAGCCCCGCCGCGACCGTCAGTCCCCCCAGATAAACACCAAACAGTCGGCCAGCCAAGGTCTCCAGGGAAGGCGGCTGCCATTCCTGGAGCGTCGCCACCATAAAGTGATTCGCCAGCGAATCCATAATTTCTTGGTGGAGCCGCCAGCCATAGGGATTCAGAAGCGTCACCAGCCCGGCAAGCCCGGTAGCCAGCGTCAGCCGCCACAGATCAGCCGGCGGCAGATGCCACTCATCCAACCTTCCAACCACATCGGGCCGCACACGAACAATCATGGCCACACACCAATTCAACCCGACCACGACCGCCACGAGAAAGAGCCCCGCCGTAAATCCGCCGTGCAGATTGGCCCAGAAAAGAAACAGCGGCGGGAGGATCCAGATCATCCAGCTTGCACCTTGTCGCAACCGATCAAGCACCATCAGGACCACCGCCACACCAAGCAAGGTCACCACTTGCGTACGCGCCCCCAGAAACGGCAGTGCCACCCATAAGGACAAGACGCAGGCCGCCAGGCGAAGCGGCCAGATCGCCTGCCCGGTCCGCGCCGCAATGATCCAGGCCGCAGCTGTGACGAGACCGAAGAACGCGATGACAAGCAGGCCCCCGGCGGGACCTCCGATGCTGTAGAGCCACCCGAGCACGAGATCAGTCAGCCACGCATGCTCCACCCAGGGCCAATCCGGCATCGTGTGCGAGTAGGGATCGAGCGACGGCAGATGCCCTCCGGTCATGAGCCAATCCAATCCGGTCCGCAAATGCCAGCCAAAGTCCGGCTCGGTCAACGGCTGGAGCGCAAAGTTCGCAATGATCAGAAGCAGAAGGGCATTCAATGCCGAAGTGCGAATGGCGGGTCCCTGACCTGAGCTCGCCGGCATACCATTCCGACGCGAGCGTTTCATAGCAGGCGGGAACCGGCCTGATTTGCCACAAGCAGGTTCCCCAATACCAGCCAATCGACCTCGGTGCGCTGGAAGCAGCGAACCGCTTCTTCCGGCGAACAGACGATCGGCTCCTGCACATTAAAGGAGGTGTTGAGGAGAACCGGGACCCCGGTCCGCCGGGCGAAGGCCTGCAGCAATTGATGAAAGAGGGGATTGGCTTGCCGATCGACCGTTTGAACTCGCGCCGACCCGTCCACATGCACCACCGCCGGGATAATGCCCTTCGCACTAGGCTTCACAGAGACCGTCAACATCATAAAGGGAGAAGGGGCCGGCACATCGAAATACGCGTCCGCTTCTTCTGCCAGCACGGAGGGCGCAAAGGGACGGAATAATTCACGCCGTTTGACCTTGGCATTGATGAGCGCGCGAATGTCCTCCCGGCGCGGATCGGCCAGCAGGCTGCGATTGCCCAACGCCCGCGGCCCCCACTCCATCCGCCCCTGGAACCAGAAGACTAACTTGCCGTTTGAGAGTTCCTGGGCCACGAGGTCGCACAACGCCGCATCGCCTAACCGCTGAGCCTGTAACCCCGCTTGCCGCAATGCCGTCTGACAATCTATTTCACTGAACTGCGGCCCCCAATAGGCCGTCGTCATGACCGGACGCTGAGTCATCGCCCCGCGCCGAAACGTGTGCCACAACGCGGCACCCATCGCGGCACCGGAGTCACCGGCGGCGGGAGGAATATAGATTTCGCGAAAGCCCGCCTCCCGACACAGTCGACTATTGGCGACACAATTGTAGGCCACTCCGCCCGCGAGGCAGAGTTGATCAGCCTTCGTGGTCATGCGAAGCGCGCGGGCCAAGGCCAGCAAGACTTCCTCTAACACCAGCTGCACGCTCGCGGCCAGATCGCGATGTCGCTGCATCACCTCCTCGTCCGGTAGCCGCGCCGCCCCCAGCAAGGAGATCAACCCGGGAACAAAGATCCCGACACGCGCCAGATGGAAGTCCAGCAACGTGGTATTCAGTGTAAAGGTTCCGTCGGGAACCAGCCGAAGGATATGTCGGCGAATGGTCTCGGCATAACGCGGCTCTCCATACGCCGCCAGCCCCATCACGATGTACTCATCGTGGTCCGGCTTGAACCCCAGAAATGCGGTCATGGCGGCATAGAATTGGCCGAGCGAATGAGGAAGCGGCGTGCGCCTGATCGCTTGGATCTGTTGCCGGTCGGCCATCGCCACCATGGTCGAATGCGACTCAGAGGCTCCGTCGACAACCATGACTGCCGCTTGTTCAAATGGGGAGACCAGAAACGCGCTGGCAGCATGGCACATGTGATGATCGAGGAACGTGACGGGTGGGCAGGGCGTCCCGTCGATCTGCTCACTCAGCTTCCGCCGCATACAGGCCAGTTCCCACCACTCCTGACGCAGACGCTCAATCGACCGCCGGCCCTTCTCTCGAAACAGTTCGGGCGAGCGGAACATCGCGCTGAACGCTAATCTTGCGCGCGTGCCGATTTCCCAATACTTCCACGGCACCGCCACCGCGTCGAGATCGCAGAGACGAAGACCAGCTTCTTTCAGACAGTATCGAATGGCATGGATGGGCAGCGCTGACACATGCTTGATGCGAACGAACCGTTCCTCTTCCGCAGCCGCCACAATCCGCCCGTCTTGGACGAGCGCGGCTGCCGCATCGCGCATATTGGAAAGCCCCAGAGTCAGCATGGGCACCGAGCATAGATCGAGTGGCCGCAAGGCCGCAAGAGATGGGCGGCTCCGTGTTGCTTTCACCTTTTGAATCCGGTACGGTGACCCGTCCAAATTAACCCCGGCCCTCGGAGCGAGAACTCCATGAACGGTTCCTTGTCCATGCCCGCCAGCCCCCCCAGAAAGCCACTTCGAACCATCTTGACGATGCTCTTCCTGATCACTGGGGTCGGATGTGCGAGCCGCTTGGAGTTTCCTCCAATGGGTGAGCCGTTGCCTGTCTCAGTCAAGCTGGAAATCCCTGCTTCGATCAAAACTCTGCGGGCGGAGTATACCGACGGATGCGGACATCTCATGCAGGTCCCGCTCGGAGCTCGTCTGGAAGAAGCTCTTGTGGAAGGCGCCTACCGGACGTTCAAGTCCGTCTCCTATGAAGGGGGCGGAAGCAAAGATGCGGTTCCGGAAGCTCTGGTGCGCGTGGATCTCGTGAATTGGTCATTCAAACTTCAACAGGACAATGTCTACGACCGCGTCCCGGCGAATATTCAATTGAACGCCATCGCACGGGTCTATGATCTCACCGGGAAAGTCCTGCGCGAATCCGAAGTGAAGGTCGTACGCCAAGAGCGACTGCGCCTGGAAGCCACTCAGCGCAACTGCGACTACATCATCGACCCATTTATCCAGGACACCTCTGTCGACTTTGCCGCGAAAGTCTCGATGGATGTTCGGCAAGCCTTCGGAGGAGCGACCCAGGGGGCTGTGCCGGCAGTGGCCTCCGCCCCGGCGACGCTGCCCCAGCCTGCAGCGGGACTCCCGACAAGCAAGCCTCAGCCTCCGGCTGCAACGGCGTCCGCGGCTTCTTCCCTCCGCTTTAAAGCGATGGTCCTTGATGAAAATGGAAACCTTGTCTTGGAAGGCGGTGAACGCGTCCGGGTCCGCGTTGATATTGTGAACGTCGGCACGACGGCGATTCAACAGGCCATCGTCTCCCTCTCCGGCAGTCAGGCGCTGATTACGCATTTCCCGTCAGCCGTGCTTCCCGTCCCGACGTTGCAAGCGGGAGAGACCAAGTCTATTGAGTTTGTGGCCACTCTGCCGCCTTCCGTGCAGCCACAGAAAGCCGAACTCCATGTCACGGTCGAAGAACCGGCCACGCACCAGGCAGCCCCCGCACAAACGCTGGCGGTCGTCATGCAGGCGACCGGGATTAAAACCGATGACGTGGACCAAATCCCCGTCTCCACCACGGAATTCCGCCAACCCAACACGTACCTGATCTCGATCGGAATCGGATCATATCGGGACCAGCAACTCCTCCCCCGCAAGTTCGCGTCCCTCGATGCAGAGATGGTGTCCAACTACTTTCAGGCCCTGGGGGGAGTTCCTTCATCCAATGTGCGCCTCCTACAAGACTGGAAAGCCTTACGCCCGGATATCGACGAAGCTCTCCTGGACTGGCTCCCGCCGCATATGTCCAAGGACGCTGTGGTCATTGTGTACTTCGCCGGCCAGGCTCTGGTGAACCATACAGGAGACGTGCTCCTGGTTCCCTACGAGGGGAGCCCGACCGCGACTTCGCGCCTCTATCCGCTGAAGGATCTTGAAGCGGCGCTGGCACGACTCAAGGCGAAACAGACCATTCTGCTATTTGACGGGATGGTGTCGAGACTCCATAGCGACCCCAAAATAAAGAACCTCCCTCCCCGCTGGGACTCAGCAGGTTCATCAATGATCCGCATCATCAGCAGCGATAGCCTCAGCAAGGGCCTCGAAGACGACAAACACCGCCATGGGCTGATGACGTACTATCTGCTCCGCGCGCTGCGAGGAGAGAGCGACTCAAACCGCGATGGGTCCGTCACCCTCGCAGAAGTGGCCGCGTACGTGAGCCAGAAAGTTACCTGGGCGGCGAAGACTCAATTCAGCAGTGATCAACGCCCTCTCATCACCCCCCCGCTCAAACAGACAGATCCGTCCTCTGGTCTGGTGCTGAGTAAACTCGCAGCGATTCGAGGCGAGTAAGCTCTCTATCATCTGCTATCTGACCTAGAAGACATTTCCTGCCAGTCCAGCCTGGTGCACAGCCGCCGACCAGCTTCCATCCGTAACGAAGGCCTTCCCCCGACAGTTCATGAAACCAGTGACGAGTAACTGACATGGCTTTTTAGGACAGCGGTGCCGCTGGAGTGGAAGACGCCGGCCTCGCTCACGCAGCCAGCTCAGGCCGGTCTCAACAAAAAGCGAGAGGGGCGGGAGATCGCTCCCCCGCCCCTCTCTCTCAAACACAGCAACCTCTGAAGGAATTACTCGCCCTTGCAGAAGCTCCGCTCGTAGTTGATGATGTTCCAGGCTTCTTCTTCGTTGATGGCGGCAGGGATCAAAGACACCATACCGGTGCCCGCGCTGCCATTCTTGATGACCCAGAACAACTCGCCGTCTTTCCGCTTCTTGTGGAACTTGCAGTTGGTGAAGTCCCGGGGGCTCGGATCCAGAATCGCGCCGGCCGGTCCATCGCCCTTGCCTTCTTTTCCATGGCAATTGAAGCAGGTGCCTTTGCCCTCGAACAACGCCTTACCCTTGGCAATGCTTTCCGGAGACGAAGCAACCGGATTCTTCATAGCCTTTGCATCGCTCATCTGATCGGCTGGAACACGGGGCTTCAACGGATCTCTTTCCGCGGCTCCCGCCACCGTCACAGACATGAGCATCAGGGCTGCAGTGATTCCCAAGAACTTCGAGAAGTAACCCATCGCACGTCCTCCTTTGTGTTGAACCCACCACACGTGAACTCGGCCACAGGCCGCTGGCTTTAGAATACCTGTACCAAAAGAATGCACTTAAACGGGCGGACTATAGCAACCGCGCTCATTTCTTGTCAAGAAATCCAACTCCTTCTTGACCACTCGCAGCACCTGAACTCGCTTCCCTCCGCCTCGTTACGTTCAGCCTATCTATCAAGGGGCGTGCCACAAGAGTCACAGCATGAAAGGCCTTATTTGAGCCACTTACAGCGATCAATCCGGACGAGATCCTCAACTGGACTTCGTCGTGACACCTTTGCGCCACAAACTCTCATTGTTGCCCCATGCCAGAACTAATAAAGATCAAGGCTGACCAATCTGCCCTGGTCATCGCCTCTGCCAATGGCGGGCGAACACTTGGAAGTGGGTACGAGACCTGCTGGACGGGGCTCCGCTTGAGGAGAAACAGAATGAGGCGACACTACAGCCTTACCGCTTGATCACCACATCGCGAGCCACTTTCCCACTTGGACCAAATGGCTTAAGCGGCTTCCCATTGAGTTCAGCTTTTACGCCTCCGGCATTGCCCAACGTTAGTACGAATTGATCCTGCCCTTTCCAATGAGCTTTCTCTCCCGGGCGCAGCAATGCCTCCTGCGGACTCCCGCTGTCGATCTGAACCACGACCCAACTCAACTCATTGGCCTCAAGATCCAAAACCAATTGTCCGTCCGAAGACTGCCCAGTACCTTCGATTGAAATGCCACCAAGCGGGCCATCCGTGCCAGGCGACGCCGTTGAAACGAGATCCGGCTCAGGCTTCGATGCAACCACCGGAGCATGGCTTCCTGCCGGTTCAGCTGCACGCCCCTCCACCGCAGGCTTCGTGGGGGCTGGAGGTACGACTTCACTGGACTTGGCTGGAATGGGAGTAGGCTCTGGATCCTGGTGGGTGCTTGGCTCAACAGCTTCCTTTGTCGCCTGAGCGCTTCGCTTATTCGAGGTCAGCTCGGAGGTGCTGCGTCGCAAAACCGACGATTGCTCACGGCTCAGCAAGAAGATGAGCGTCAACACCGCAATCCCGATCGCCACCGCTACCGCTTTTCGGTTGGCTTGGCGCTTCCGCTCTTCTTCAACCTGCCGAACCTTCAACCGCTCCCGCTCATCCTGCTTTTCATAAAAAGCCCCGGCTGACTGGACAAACCGGTGAATGGCATCTTCTTCGTCGAGCCCCAGAGATCGCGCATAGGATCGAACAAACCCTCTGGCAAAGACCTGATCGGGCAACTTGGCAAAGTTCCCATCCTCCAAGGCTTTGACAAAATCTGACCGAATCCGCGTCTTCGCCGCGACTTCATCGATGGTCAGCCCCTTAGTCTCACGTACCTGCCGAAAGAATTCACCAACCGATTCCATACGCCCTCGACTACTTTAACCGAGCCAAAAGTTCTGTTGCTGCCGCGGCATACTCGCCGCCCTTATCCATCGCTTTCACCTTACTGAGAATCTCTCGCGCCTTGACGGCATATCCCAATTTGGAATACACGCGCCCCAGTTCGAGATGGGTCAATGCCGGAGGCACACTGGCCGGATTCGCAGCCACCGCGTCCTCCAACGACTCCATCGCCTCCTGGAAATCTCCCCGTTGGGCCAATGCCCGGCCCAAATGGAACCGCGCCAAATCCGGAGTGGCATAGAGAGGATTGGCGAGTGCGGCCCGGTAAGACCGGATCGCCTCATCCCACTTCTCCTGGCTGGCCAGCACTTGCCCCAGATAGGTATGCGCTTCTGAATAGGCGTCGTCAATCTGGATGGCGGTTCGAAACTCTTCTTCAGCCAGGGCTAATTTCCCCTGAATCGCATAGACATGACCCAGGCCATAGTGCGCCTCTTTATTCTTCGGATTCAACTGGACGGCTTTCTGAAACGACACGAACGCTTTTTGCCGATCCCCGCTGAGCGACGCGATACCTTCCTGATAATGGCCCTGAGATTTCTGAATCGCCTCGTCCGTAGCCGCACAGGCGCTGATGAACAGACAGACCCCTACGAGCAGGCTGCGCCCGTACTGAGGCACTCGTCCCAGCTCCCGTCCACAAATCCGTTCACCCTCAGGCATTACGACACATCCTCAAAATGAGTCAATCGCTTGAATTCCTGGAAGCGCGCCTGAATCTCTTTGTAATCCAGGATACGTAAACGGTCAAGACTAAAGGATTCTACGGTAAAAGACGCCATCACGCTCCCGAAGATGATGGCTTGCTTCATCGCCTCAGGAGAACGATTTCCTGTGGCGGCGAGATAGCCTAAGAAACCGCCCGCAAAAGTGTCGCCGGCGCCAGTGGGATCGCGCACATCCTCCAGGGGAAACGCGGGAGCGCCGAACACCTGCGTCCCGTTGAACATCAGGACGCCATACTCCCCCCGCTTAATGATGAGATGCTTGGGGCCCCGTGCCAACACGTGCTTGGCCACCTTGACCAGATTGGAATCTTGCCCCAGCGCGCGAGCCTCACCGTCATTGATGATCAGGATATCGATTTTCTCTAAGACCTTCCACAAGGCATCGCGCTTCCCGTTGATCCAGAAATTCATCGTGTCGCACGCGACCAAGCCGGGGCGCTCGACCTTCTGCAAGACGTCGAGTTGCAGCTCGGGATCGATGTTGCCTAGAAACAGCACATCGGGCGAACGATACGCCTCGGGAATCTTGGGACGGAAGGTTTCGAACACATTGAGCTTCGTGTCGAGCGTCTTCGCCTCATTCAGTTGATGCGAGTATTCCCCCTTCCACCGAAACGTCGCCCCAGGTCGCTGCTCCAACCCCGTCAGATCAATTCCACGACTCTTGAGAAACGCAATGTGCTGGGCGGGGAAATCCTCTCCCACGACAGCGATCAGCGCGACCGACGTAAAAAAGCTGGCCGACGTCGAGAAATACGTCGCGGACCCTCCAAGAATATCGGTCCCTTCTCCAAACGGTGTCTTCACCGTATCGAGCGCAACCGAACCCACCACTAGTAACTTCCCCATGGTTTACCGCGCTCCTTTCTTTGGCCCGAAGACACGCCGCGTAAGAATCCCGAACTTCTTCCGGACTGCTGCCGAGATGCCCGCTGGAGCAGTCACGATCGCATTATCCAGCGCCCGATGGCAGGGACAGGCTGGAGCCTCGGCCACAGACGGCACGACGGCCTTGAGAATTTGCTTGGCCAAAGCCACGTTGTGGTGGAGCGTGGCCAGAATCGCCTCCACCGTCACAGCCTCCTGCGTCTCATGCCAACAATCATAGTCCGTGGCCAGCGCCATCGTCGCGTAACAGAGCTCGGCTTCGCGCGCCAACTTCGCCTCCGGCATATTGGTCATCCCGATCACATCTACGCCCCATTGCCGATACAGCCGTGACTCTGCTTTGGTCGAAAACTGCGGCCCCTCCATGCACAGATACGTGCCGCCGCGATGAAGGTGCGCGCCAACCCCTTCGCCCGCAACCGCCAGCGCCTGGGCCAGCGACGCACAAATCGGTTCTCCGAAGGCGACATGCGCCACGATGCCCCCTTCAAAAAACGTGGAGGCGCGCCGCTTCGTGAGATCAATGAACTGATCAGAGATCACCACGTCGCCGGGCTCAATCAGCTCCTTCATGCTCCCAACCGCGCTGACAGAAATGATTCGCTGCACACCCAACGATTTCATCGCGTAGATGTTTGCGCGATAGTTAATTTCTCCGGGATTCAATCGATGGCCCCGACCGTGCCGGGAAAGGAACGCGATGGACACGCCATCCAACTGTCCCACGCGGATCACATCCGACGGCGAGCCGAACGGGGTACGGATCCGCACATCGCGCACACCTTTCAGCCCTTCAATGTCATACAACCCGCTCCCGCCGATCACCCCTACTGAAGCCTGTGACCCATTGCTCTTCCGTGCCATACACTCATACTCCCGGTTGCGTGACTCACGAGACAGGTTCAGCACGCCGTGTGCCTAGCGATGCCATGAATTGCTCAATCAGCTCAACGACCCGATCGGCGGTGTGACCCGTCGACTCCTCTGCGTCGATCATCAACCACATAATTCCCGGCTCCTTTCGAAACCAGGTCATCTGGCGTTTCGCAAATTGCCTGGTATCCTGCTTGAACCGTCGCACCATTTCTGCCGCATCATATTCGCCGGCAAATTGTGCGGCGAGATGCCGATATCCCAACCCCTTCATCGATCCCAGCGCACGGCTATACCCGCGAGCCAGTAGCGTCCGAGTCTCTTCTACCATGCCATGCGCCAACTGCCAATCGATTCGGGCTTCGATCCGCCGATGGAGCTGCTCTTTGGAGCGCTGCAGCCCGACCAGCAATGTGGGGAACGCCGCTGCTTGCGATTGATGGTGTGCTTGCAAAGAAGCGAGAGAACAGCCGGCCAAGCGATAGACCTCCAGCGCCCGAATCACTTTTGACTCATCGTTGGGATGCAGCCGTGCCGCGGTGACAGGATCCACTCGTACAAGCTCGGCATAGAGACCTTCGCGCCCCTGCGCGGCCACCAATGCCATGAGCTCCCGCCGAATGTCCGCATCGGCCTCCGGGGCATCACAGATTCCCCGAATCAATGTGCGGATATAGAGCCCGGTACCACCGACGACCAGAGGAAGCCGGCCATCCCGGATCACTCGATCGATTTCATGTAAGGCCTCCCGCTGATAGCGCCCGGCGTTATAGGGCTCATCGGGATCCACGAGATCGATTAACCGATGCACAATACCCTGCCGCTCTTGCACCGACGGCTTATCGGTTCCGATGTCCATCCCGCGATAGACCTGGCGGGAATCGGCCGTCAGGATCTCGGTGTCGTAGCGCCGGGCTACCTGAACTCCGACAGCGCTCTTCCCTGTGGCCGTAGGCCCCAGCAAGACGACGAGCGGGCGATACCGGCGAATCCGGTCGGCCATCATATCGGATTGAGTAGGCATGGCGAGAATCTCAATTCTGTCCGACTACCACCCGACCCGACCAAACAGCTTTTCAAGCTCTTCCGCAGTCAGTTGAAAGACCGTCCGCCGTCCATGCGGGCACGTTTGAATCTTTCCCTCGGAGAGCCAATCCTCGGTCAGCCGCTGGATCTCCGGAAGCCCCATCGCCCGGCCGGCCCGCACCGCACTGTGGCAGGCCAACGAGGCCAGCACGGGACGCACGCGCGCTTCAAGACTGGATGCTTGCCCCCACAGACTGAGATCCTCCAGCAAATCTTGCAAGAAAGCCGGAGCATTGATCGCGCCGACCCCGAGCGGCACGCTCCGCACAAGGACTGCCGACTTGCCGAACGGCTCGAGTTCGAGGCCCAGTTTCTCCAACTCGCCTTGATAGCGCTGCAGCAGCGCCGCATGAGGCGCCGAGAGCTCTACAGCCTCCGGAATTAACAGGGGCTGCGAGGCCATCCCGCGCGCGACCCAGGCTCGATACAATCGCTCAAACAAGACACGTTCATGAGTCGTATGCTGATCGAGTATGGTCAACGCACCGCCCACCTGCACCACCAGATACGTGTGGTGAAGCTGTCCGAACGCCACCACCTCCGACGACGGCACACGCACATACGGCTCAGCCGCTTCGTTTACAAACGTGAGCTGATCGGCTGAGGCTGGAATACTGCCGATAGCCGCCTGAGGGCTTGCCTGGCCTGTTCCCGTCGAAGGCGCCGTGGCCTGAGCGGGAAACCACGCCCGCGCCAGCTCCTTACTCACGCCCGGGGCGTCCGGCTCCCGCGGGACGAAGGACTCCCCGGCGACCGGCTCGTTTCGACTGAGCGCCTGCCGCACCGCGCGCCGGACCAGCTGATGGATCGCTTCCTGCTCCGCAAAGCGCACTTCTCGCTTCGAGGGATGCACATTCACATCCACACGATCCGGATCGACCTCAAGAAACAATACGAACTGGGGTTGCTGTCCCTTGGGAAGGAACGAACCATAGCCTTCGACGATCGCATGGGACACAGCGGCACTCCGAACCGGCCGGCGATTGACGAAGAGTTCTTGCGGGATGCGCGACGCCTTCGCATGATTCGGGTCGATGATGATGCCGCTGAGCTTCGCTCCCGGTTGTCCGGCCTCGACCGGAACGGGATGGTCGAGCATGAACCGTGGATACACTTGTCCGATACGATCCCGGTCCGTCGCCACCGCGGGATAGTTCAACGTCTCCTGCCCGTTACCGATCAATTTGAAATGCACGGCCGGCCAGGCGAGCGCCGCCTGCTGTACGACGCGTGTGATATGCGAGGATTCCGTCGGGACAGATTTGAGAAACTTTTTCCGCGCCGGCTGATTGTGGAAGAGATCGGTGACGTCGATGCGCGTCCCGACAATCGGAGGCGCATCGAGGACCTGCGGGGCCGCTCCGCCCCGCATCTGCAACTCGGTACCCACCGGATCCGACTGCATGGCCGTGACGAGCCGCACATTCGAGACCGAGGCAATACTGGGCAGCGCTTCCCCGCGGAATCCCATCGTGCGGATGGACCACAGATCCTGATCGGACCGCAGCTTGCTGGTGGCATGACGCTCGAAGGCTTGCGGCGCATCGGCCCGGCTCATGCCCTCGCCGTCGTCCGTGACGCGAATACTCGCGAGACCCCCGTCCTTGATCTCGACGGAAATGGTCTTGCTCTGCGCATCCAGACTGTTTTCGATGAGCTCTTTGACAACGGCGGCAGGACGTTCGACGACTTCGCCGGCGGCGATCCGGCTCACGACGTCTCCCGGCAAGATGCGAATTTTTCCGGTCGAACTGGTCGTCAGCACAGCACTACGCTCCACGGTATCGCGATGAAGGCTGACTGCGTAAGGCGGGAGATCGCGCGCCTGCGACCGTCACCGAATGTCGGCGAGTTTATTCTTTGCGAGCTTGGCTTCATCCGAGGCAGGGAACTCCTCAATCACCCGCTTGAGATATTTCCTGGACTTCACCAGATCACCGGCTTCCGCCGTCGCCAAACCCAGCTTGTACAGTGCGGCAGAGACTTTTTCGTTCCCGGGATATTCTGCCACGAGATACTCGAACGTCGTCGTGGCGCGCGCGTAGTCTTTCTGATTATAGAGCGACTCTCCCAACCAGTAATGCGCGTTCGGCGTCAATGACGTCCCGGGGAAATCTTTGGTGAATCGCTGAAATCCCGACACCGCCAGATCGTACTTGCCGTTCAGGAAATCGTTGTACGCGAGATTGAAGGCGGATGTCGGGGTGATGCCAGGCATGCCAGACACAATAGACGCACTCTCGCCTTGAACTGCGGGTTTGCTCGGCTTCGTCGCTTTGGGCGCGTCGGACGCGGCAACATCGGCCCGGGTGGATGCGAGTCCGGCTCCGTCTTCAAGCTTGGCCAGCTTCGATTCCAGCTTTTGAAGGCGCGCCGCCAGCTCGTCAACCCGCGGCTTTCCCGACTCAATATCCTTGACACGTTCGACCGATTCGAGGCGCCGCAAAACCGCGTCGACCCGCTGATGATCCTGCTCCTGGGAGCGGGACACCGTCGAGAGCTGATCCCGCAGCTCAACAAAGTCCGCATGTTTGGCACACCCCGGCAAGATCAGTAACGAACCCGCAACTCCGATCGCCGTCGCATAAGGGATAATGTAGGCTTGCATGAAATCTATCGACCCTCCTTCAACTGAACCAGCTTGTCAGATGCTTTTCCAGCTTCCGGACTTCTCGGATACAGCGTGACCACTTGTTTAAATGCGGACGAGGCCCGTTTCTTATCCTTCAAGGCAAGATAGGCATAGCCCTTCTTCAGAATGGCGGCAGGCACTTTCTCGCTTCTCGGATAATCGGACTCGACCTTGTCATAGGCATCGATCGCACGCTTGAAGTCCTTGGACCCGTAGTAGGCTTCTCCGAGCCAATAGCGGGCATTCGGAGCAAGGTCCGAGTTCGGATAGTTGGCGATGAACGTCGAAAAGCCCCGTCGCGCTCCCTCTAAATCGCCGTCGCGGAAGAGGGCCAACACCCGTTCATATTGTCCACGGTCTACAGCAACATCGACTGGAGCCGCGGCCGCAACGACCGGGGCTTCCACAGGAGCGGAGATCGCCGCCACCGGAGCAGCTGATTGTTCCCCTTCCTCCGATGATCCCTGCTGAGACTGAGCCTGGTGCGAGGACGAAGCAGACTCAGACTCCTGCGCATGCCGCTCAAGCGCGGGGGCTTCCATTGAAGGAGAAAGGGTCGACCGCTGCGCCTGCCTAGGATTCTGCGTCCGCCCTGCGTTCTTTTGGCTTACTTGCTCCAATGACCGGCCCAATGAATCGATGCGTCGATCCTGCTCGTCAAACCGGGCCGTGAATTTTTGGCTGATGGACTCCAGCGTCTTCACCACCGACGCGACGCTCTTGTTGACTCCATCGAGGTGGCCGCTCATGGTCCGATTGGACTCGTTAATGTGGGACACCGCCGCCTTGTTGTCGGCATCGACCTTCCCTGAGATCGCCCGCGCCTCCTGCTCATCCTGCGTGACACGATCATTCAAGCTGGTGAACGCCGTCTTGAATCCGGTGAGCGATTGGTTGAACTGGGTCAGGTTCTGGGACACTTTCTGATCCAGATTTTGCTGACTAGCCTCCAGGTCTCTGCGCTGTCCATCCAGCCGTTCGGCCACTTTCCGATCCAAAACCTCATTGCTCTGCTTCACGGCCATCAGCACGTCGCGCTTCAGGTCCTCCGTCGCTTTGCTCACCGTCTTGGACAACTCATCGAGGCGCGCATTCACCTTGGCGTCTTGCGTCTCAAGACTCTTTTGCAACCAGACATAGCGAGTGTTGGTATCCGTCTCTAGCTTGGCCGCCAGCTGTTCCAGCTTCTTCGTTTGCAGTTCCAACTGCGCCGAGCGATGCTTGAGATCTTCCTGCCTGGACTGAAGCTCCTCCGCTTGGTGACGAGCTTTTTCGAGTTCCCCGCGAAGTTGCGGCAGATCCTGCTCCCGCAGATTGGAAATCTCCTGGCTCTGCCGCGCGCGCGTCTGAGAGAGCTGATCGTCCTGCTGCCTAATTTTCTGCTGCAGGGCCCGCTCGGTTTGTTTGAGATCGGCCTGCTGCGCCACACATCCGGACAACAGCGTGAAGAGCATGACTAGAAGCACAGCCACCGCACACCTCACTTGCTGAACATGATCCTGATCCATTCTCGCCATCCGTGCAGCACCCCAGGGCATACGATCTTACTTCCCGGACTTCACGACCACATGGCCGCGACGATTCTGGGCATAGCAGGCTTCGCTGTGGTCTTTGCAAAACGGCCGCTCTTTCCCATACGACACGACGCCCAAACGATTGGCGCTCACACCGAGCTCCACCAAATAGTTCCGGGCCGCCTTCGCTCGCTTCTCGCCCAGCACCAGGTTATAGGCTGACGTTCCGCGCTCATCGCAATGGCCCTCAATCTTCAACTGCGCCCCCGGATTCGCCCTGATCCACTCCGCATTGCGGGCCAGAGCCTGCCGCCCTTCCTCTGAAATCGCAAAGCTATCATAGCCGAAGAACACATCTCGCAATCCAGCCGCATCCGCGGCGGCTTGCTCGGACCGGATTTCATCCATCTGCCGGCCGCTCTGGGAAGGATCCAGCTTCGCCATCATTGTCCCGCCGTTCACGCGCTCCTCGCCGGGATTCTTATCGAGTCCGCGCAACCCGCCTGATCCGTCGCGACCGGCCAGCGAGGTGTCAGGAAAATTGGAGCTGACTCCGCCACCGGTTGATCCAGTTGATCCGCCTGTTCCGCCGGCACCGGGAGTTCCCTTGGCCATGCCGGCCTGTGAGGACTGGGTGTCCCCGCCTGATTGCACGGACTTCTTCGAGCAACCCGGCATCGTGACCAGCAACAGACCGGCCAGCATCGGAATCGACCATTGTGATAACGTCGCGCTCATAGATTCGCTCCTTCTTCTAGAGACCTCTCCCGGCCTATCCGGCGAGACATCTTCAATGTGTGATCGTGTGTATCGACCAGGTGAATTACGACGCCGGCGACCAGGCCGGCGCACTGTTGTGCGTGCCAGTAAATGTGACCCGCTCCAAATCTTTTCCGTCTGCATTGATCATATAAATCTGGCTCTTCCCATCGACGGTCGAACTAAAAACCAGATGCCTGCCGTCCGGAGACCAGGATGGTGAATCCTCAACCCCAGGCCCTGCCGTGAGTTGCACACGCTTCTGCCCGTCCGGCGTGATGAGGCACAACTTATACTCTTTTTTGGGCGTCCGGCACACATACGCAATCCAGTTTCCCCGCGGCGACCAAGCCGGTGCCGCGTTGTAGTCCCCCTCAAACGTCAGGCGACGAACATTGGTGCCATCGGCGCTCATGAGAAATATCTGTGGGCCCCCACTCCGATCCGATGCAAACGCCAGTTCCCGTCCTGAGGGAGCCCAGGACGGTGAGAGATCTCCTGAGGCGTGCGTCGTCATGCGCTGCATGGCCTTCGTTCTGGTATCCAGCTTGTACAGCTCTGAATTCCCCTCGTGACTCGACGCGAATGCCAGGAAGTTGCCATCGGGGGACAGCGCCGGCGTGATATTCAATCCAGCCAACGACACAATCGTCCACCGTTTTCCGGTGGCTAATTCGATCATATCGATATCCTGCGTGTTGCGATTGCGATAGGCCGTAAACACCAGAAAGCGGCGATCGGGCGACCAGCGCGGCATCAGATTCAAGAAGCCATCCGAGGTCAGCTGGCGTGGCTCATACCCGTCATAGTCCATCACAAACAGCTCCCGCGCCGTTCCCTGCTCGGACACGTAAGCAATTTTCGTGCGGGCAATGCCCGGTTCACCGGTATACCGAAACACTAATTCATCCGCGAAGCGATGGGCCATCAGACGGACAACCGAAGAAGACCCGACGTAGCGCTTTCCGCCCACAATCTCGTCCGATTCGCCATCATAGACGAATCCGTCCATACTGACATCGGCGTCCTTATCCCCGTCTTTCGCACCGGCCCTTCCCCAGACCAGCACCGAGACACCGTTTTCTTTGGCCTGTTTGAACGCCGGATGTGGGCCGGTGCCTACATCCCGCACCTTGATCCCGAGACTCGGGAGATCCACGAGGGAAAACACGAGCGATCGCCGGATATCGGCCTTCAGCACCTCTTCGAGCCGTCCCCCCAGCCACTCCGGACCACCGGCGCTCTGGATCCCAATCACGCCCAGAGGAATCTTTTGGAAATCGGGCCTGGTCGCTTCAAGAAACACATCGGCCGCACCGGACTCGATGATCCCGATGAGCCCGACCAGCACCAAGCAACCCAACATGCGCCACATTCGGAATGTCATGGGTTATCCGTTTTGTTCTCCCACAGTAAACGTGAAGTGCGCATCGAAGTAGGATTCGGTGAGGTCCGCCGGAAACATCGGCAGAGGATTGGCTGTCACCACCGCCCGCTTCCCCGCCAAATCGAAATACTCGTTTCCAGACGACTGCTCGACCGACACTCCACTCACGCTCCCATCCCGATGCAATCGAAACTTCACCACCACCCGGTAGGTCTGCGCCGTCACATCAACCGGAGGCGCAGCCCACATACTGCTGATCTTCCGGCGAACCTGCGCCAAGTAGACATTGGACCCGGGAGTCATCCCGGGAACCTTCAATGCCGTATCCACCGCCTTCACGCTCGGCGCCTTCGCTTCAAGTTGAGGCGCCGGCGTCGGCTGAGATTCTGCGGGGGCCGCCTTGGATTCTTTCGGCAACTCCAGTTTTTTAATCTTATTGAGCTCTTCGTCCAGCTCCCGATTGAGTTCGTCGGTCAGAGACGGCCGCGGCTTCGTGTCCGCCGGCTTCTTTGTTGCGACCTTCGCCTCGGACACCACCGGAACATCCGGCAACTTCAGCTTGGGAACATTCGCAACCGCCGGTTCCTGAACTTTTTTCAACTTCTCGGCCGGACTGTAGTCGCCAAACTTCGGAGCGTCCGGAGGCAACTCAATATCCTTCAAGAGATCGCGCATCGGATTTTGCGCGGGCTTGGAAGGAGCAGCCGCTTCTCGCTGAACTACGGGCGGCGCCACTGGAGCGGCTTTCACCGGAGGCGGCGGCACCGGAGTCTCTACCTGCTTCACCGGCGTTTTGACCGGCTCAACCGCTTTAACGGGCTCAGCCGCCTTGACCGGAGGAGTCGGCAGGCTGGCCAGTGAAATCTCGATAGATGCCAACGGCCGCTCGCCATGCTGCGGTAACCGCACCCAGATGACGAGAATAAAGACGCCCAGGTGAAGCGCTACCGACCACACCACCGCCCGCTTCAAGCGGCTGGTCAACTGGCCCTGCAGTCCCTCATCCAGCCAGGCCCGAGAGTGCGCTGCAACCTGTACCATGGCCAACCGATGTCCTATTTATTTCGACGCGGGATTGCCACGTCCGTCACCCGGTTGGGCCCGATAGAATCGGTCACCAGCCTACATTCTCGCTCCCCAGGCAGCTTCATTTTGTCCGTCACCTGGGCGACCCTACCAGCCAAGCCCGGGAGTGCGCTGCAACCTGTACCCTGGCCAACCGATGTCCTATTTATTTCGACGCGGGATCGCCACGTCTGTCACCCGGTTGGGCCCGATAGAATCGGTCACCAGCCTACATTCTCGCTCCCCAGGCAGCTTCATTTTGTCCGTCACCTGGGCGACCCTACCAGCCAGGCCCGAGAGTGCGCTGCAACCTGTACCATGGCCAACCGATGTCCTATTTATTTCGACGCGGGATCGCCACGTCAGTCACCCGTTCAGGGCCGGCAGGATCCGTCACCATCCCCAATTTCTCAATTCCAGCCTTCTTCACCCCGTCCATCACCTGAATCACCACGCCATAGGGCACGTCGCGATCGGCCCGCAGATAGACCGAGACATCGGCGTGCTCTTCTTTGAGAAGCTTCAACTTGCGTTCTAATTGGACGGCGCTCACCTGATCCTTATCGAGATACAGGCGTTGATCCTTTTCGATCGTCAGCACCGCCCGAATTTCAGGCTTGATCGTGTTCGACGCGGACACCGGCAACTTGATATCCATGCCCCGGTAGAGCATCGGCGCCGTCACCATGAAAATGACCAGCAACACCAACACGACATCGACCAGGGGGATAATGTTGATTTCCGCCATGAACCGGCGCTGGCGTGTCTCGAGAATCATCCCTTCGTCCCTATGGTAGCCGGCTTAGCCTTCGGTGCCATCAACGTCAGAAGCTCGACCGTCACCGTATCCATGCGGAACGCGGTGCCGCGGATACGGGACAGAAAGTAATTGTAGGCGATGACCGCGGGAATCGCCGTGAACAGCCCGGCCGCCGTGGCCACCAGGGCTTCGGACACGCCGGGCGCGACCGCGGCAATACTGGCCGTCCCCTGCGAACCGATTTCTCTGAACGAATCGATGATTCCCATCACCGTCCCGAGCAATCCGACGAACGGGCTGATATTTCCCGTCGTGGCAAGAAAGGGAAGATACGATTCAAGGTGAGAGAGCTGTCCCTGCGCGATATGTTGCGCGGTGCGCTCCATGATGTGGCGGTCTACAGGAAGAGCGCCTCCACCGTCCTGAGCCTCGCGCCCTGTCCCAAGCCGATCGACCACACCATGGAAAATCTTGGCGCACGGGCTGCCGGTCGAACGCTGGGCATGGCGCACTACTTCATCGACATCCTTGGCTTTCAAAAGCACAGTCATGAACCGCCGGTCTTCTGCGTCGGCGGATTTGAAGACTTTCAACTTGAGGAGAATCACGGCCCAGGATACGACTGACAGCAGGAGGAGAAGAAAGAGAACGACTTTCGACACCACGCCCAGTGATCCAATGAGAGCCATGGGACCTGACTGGAACATAGGACGCTAGCGTCTCCCTCCTCTATTCATGACACACCGTAGTGTGATGGAGTGTGCTCAACCCTGAAGAAAAATGGCGGGGCCGACGGGATTTGAACCCGCGACCTCCAGATTGACAATCTGGCGTCCTAACCAGCTGAACGACGGCCCCTCGCGATTCTTCTATACGGCGGATGGTCGGAACGACAAGACGATTGACAGAGCAGCCGTTCAAGTCCCGAAATCAGAAATGGTGCTATCTTCCTTTTTCGATCTGCCCCCACACACCAGCTTACCTCTGGTAGGCGGAACAGGGATCGAACCTGCGACATCCACCGTGTAAAGGTGGCGCTCTACCAACTGAGCTATCCGCCCGTTTTTCTTAGCAACGTTGGCGGATGCTACCAAGTCCATCCGGCCTTGTCAACCGATTCTCGCACTCTTCTTGCAGTTTTCTTGGGTTCCTGCAGTCTTTTCATTCGTCGCGACTCGCCGGCGGCAGGATGCTTATTTCTTAAGAGTCCCGGCCTGCCGAGGGAAAAATCTCCGATGAACCTGTTTCAGCCGGCCCCGCTCAACATGGGTGTAGATCTGCGTCGTGGCAATATCCGCATGGCCGAGCATCGCCTGCACCGCACGCAAATCGGCGCCCCCTTCAAGCAAGTGCGTGGCGAACGAATGTCGCAGCATGTGGGGCGAAATGGGCTTGGCAATCCCCGCGCGCTTGGCGCGCCGGCTCACGATTTTCCAAAAGGCCTGCCTGGTTAACGGTCCCCCGCGCCGAGACACAAAGAGCGCCCGCGACGCCCGCCGATTCAAAATGGCAGAGCGAACGTGATCGACATAGTGCGCCAGCGCCTCTCTCGCAGCTTCGCCGATCGGGACCAGGCGCTCCTTTGAACCCTTCCCGAGAATCCGCAGACAACCCACGCCCAAATCAAGACGCACCAGTTCCACCGACACTAACTCAGAAACGCGCAATCCCGACGCATACATCAACTCCAGCATCGTGCGGTCGCGCTGATCCTCCAATACGGGCAACGGAGGCAAATCTAAGAGCGCCGTAACCTCCGCCATTGTCAGCGTTTTAGGCAACCGGACTGCCCGCCGGGCCACCGACAGATCCTGCATCGGGCTGGCAGGCAGCAATCCTTCGCGCACGAGAAAGCGAAACCAGCCCCGTAACGTCGACAGCGTACGCGCCATCGACGCCGAGGCCAGGCGCTGATCTTTCAAGGTCGCGAGAAATCCGGCGAGCTGGTGCGGCGCGACCGCCTCCCCCATTCCGATCCGGTGCGGAACAAGAAATGACTGCAACTTGTGCAGATCGCGCCGATAGGCTTCCAGCGTGTTGACCGATAATCCGCCTTCAACGCGAAGATGCCCGAGATAGCGTTCAGCCAGCGGGGCAAGGATTTGATTGGTCGATGTAACCATAAGAAGAGTCGCACGAGGAACAGGCAAATCAGCACCGCTGCGAGCACCGCAGCCTGCCTATCGGCAGACTATAGCCAACTCGCCAGGTGAACTCAACGAACCAACCGCGGTTCTCCTTGACACCTCCGCACCCTTTCCGATACTAGTCACAGCGTGTCATCTAATAACCAACCGCATCCCTATCGCTGCCTCTAAATGGGTTCTCAGCGCACATACTCACGACTGCATGCCTGCCGCCGCTTGATCGTCGTCCTGGCCTTGAGCCTGGCAGGAGCCGCGGTGCAGCCCCAACCGGCCCCCGCGACGGAACTCAAAGCGCCGCTGCCTGATCCCCCGGTGCTTGCGCAAGCCAAACGATTGCTCGACAAGGGCGAGGCAGAGTCCGCCGCCACCGTCCTTCGGCGGTTTCTCGCAACCTCCCCGCGCCCGGAGCATTTGGATGACACCTACCTGCTGCTCGGAGCCGCTCTGTACAACATGAAGGAATACTCCGAGGCCATCAAATACTTGAACCAGCTGCAGACTGAATTCCCCGCGTCCGACTTGAGCGAGCGGGGGAAGATCATGCTGGCCCGCACCCACGCGGCAATGGGCAACATCGATCTGGCGCTGCCCCTGCTCACACAATTGCGCACCGGCACGACCGACGAAGACACGAAGCACGAAGCCCTCCGGCTCACCGCCGAATTTCTGGTGCAGAAAAAAGAGTATGTCCGCGCCATCGAAGCCCTGCTCCAAGAGAGCGCCGCCGGTACCGAAGAGCACGTCGCGGAGACGCGGGCACAGATTCGCGAGTTCATCAACGAGAAGCTGGACAAGAAAGCGCTCACGCGACTGCACGACCTCTATCCGAAATCGTTCCCCGGCGATCTGGCCGCCATCCGCCTGATCGAGCTCTATACCGGGCGCGGAGAAGACCATCTGGCCGAACGCCAGATTCAACAATTTCTCGCGCAATTCCCCGAACACCCCTACGGCTCCAAGGCCGCCGACACGCTGGCGCTCCTCAAGACCAGACTGAAGGCGAACCAATTCTTCATCGCCACGGTCCTGCCGCTGTCCGGACGCCTCGCGCCGTTCGCCAATGAAGTGCTGGAGGGCATTCAGCTGGCGGTCGAACGCGCGCGCGAACAGTCGGGAATGCCGCCCGTCGGACTGATCGTGAAAGACAACGAGTCGGACAAACCCTCGTTTCTCGAAGACCACGCCGCACTGCTAAACGAAGACCGGCCAATGGCCGTCATCGGGCCGATGCTCTCGAAAAATCTCCCCGTGATGGCCGAGATGGCCGAACGCGCAAAAATCCCGCTGATTACCCCGGCGGCCACGTTTCCCAATGTCCGACGACTGGGAAGCTTCGTCTTCAGCACCACCCTGACCCATGCCCTGCAAGCCAAGCGAATCGCAGCCTATGCCACCGGCGAACAAGGCTACCGCCGGTTTTGCATCCTGTACCCCGATACCACGTATGGCCGTGAACAGGCGCGCCTCTTCGCGCAAGAAGTCCGGCAGCATGAGGGCGAAGTCATCGCCATGGAATCGTTCAAAGAGGGCGATTCGGACTTCTCGCCGCAGATCAAGAGACTCAAGGCCGAAGACCTCAAGAAATACGGCCTCGCGGTTCCCTACGATCCCTCGCGTCCGGCTGGAAAACCGGTCGGCAAGACCGATAAACGGATTCTGTATACACCGGGCTTCGACGCGATCTTCATTCCCAGCCGCGCCAGTGAAATCGGCCTGCTCGCGGCACAACTCGCCTTTCACGACGTCAAAGTCCCGCTCTTGGGAACCAACGGATGGAACTCGCCGGACTTCCTGCGCACGGCTGACCGCACAGTGGACGGCGCCGTGTTTGTGGACGGATTCTTCGCGGAGAGCGCCAATGCCGCCGTGCAGGATTTCGTTCAACGATTTCAAAAACGGTTTCAGGGCAGCCCCACCTTGTTCACCATGCAAGGGTACGATGCCGCCAAGCTGGTCCTGGAAGCGATTCGCCGGGGAGCGACGTCGGGCGACGCCGTTCGAGAATTCCTGACCACGCAGCGCGATCTCCCTACACTGATGGGACCGGCCGGCTTCGGAGCGGAAGGCACCCTCCAACGCCCCCTCGCGCTGCTCCAAGTCAAACACGGGAAATTCGTCCAACTCGACTAGCCGGATCACCCTATGGACACACTCGCTCCCATCCTCCACAAGATTTCATACATGGGTCTCCCGCTCCTCTTCGCGATGGTGCTGCATGAATATGCCCACGGATGGGCCGCCGACAAATGCGGCGATCCGACCGCGAAGCTGCAAGGCCGCCTGACGCTGAATCCCCTGGCGCATATCGACCCGCTCGGCACCATCATTCTGCCGTTGCTCTGCCTCGCGCTGCCGGGAAGCTTCCTCCTCGGCTGGGCCAAACCGGTGCCGGTCGATCCGCGCAACATGCGCCAGCCGCGCCGCGACATGGCGCTGGTCGCCGCCGCAGGGCCCGGCATGAATCTCGTCTTAGCGGTCATCGGTGCGCTGGTCGTCGCGGCGCTCTTTGCCGTCGATCCATCCCTGCTGGCCAAACGTCCCGGCAATGCCGATGGCGAGCCCGCGAGCCTGGCCACGATGATCCTGCTGCCCATCAGCGTCATGGCCCTCTACTCGGTGATGATCAACGTCTTTCTGGCGCTCTTCAATTTGATTCCGATCCCGCCGCTCGACGGCGGACGCATCCTGACCTGCCTTTTGCCCCCGACACCGGCGCTCGCGCTCGCGCGGTTGGAGCCCTACGGCATGATGATTCTCATGGGATTGATCGTTTTCGATAAAGAACTCCGCGTCATCCACACCATCACCAGCACATTCGCCAATGCCCTGTCCGGCACGATCTTGTCGACGGCACTGGGCCTCGGCGCAGGAGCCTCGCAATGACCACTGCACCTATGAGCCCGATCCATAGCAGCATAACGATCTCGATCGAACTCAGGATCGTCGACACCGCACTCCGCGTCACCCACACTATCACCAGCACATTCGCCACGGCCCTGTCCGGAATCGCTCTTTCGAACACCCTGGGCCTCGGCGCAGGAGCCTCGCAATGACCACAGCACCACGTAAGCGCGTTCTCAGCGGTATGCAACCCAGCGGCCTGATGCATTTGGGCAACTATCTCGGCGCCCTGGAAAACTGGAAGGCGCTGCAGGAAGACTATGAGTGCTTCTTCTTCGTCGCCGACTGGCACGCCCTCTCGACGAACTACGCCGACACCAGCCGCATCCGCGAATTCGTACGCGAACTCTTGATCGACTGGCTGGCCGCCGGCATCGATCCGAAACGCTCGACCGTCTTCATCCAGTCCCACATTCCCGAGCATGCCGTGCTGCACCTTCTCCTTTCAATGATGGTCCCCGTGTCCTGGCTGGAGCGGAATCCGACCTACAAAGAGAAGCAGGACGAGATCAAAGAAAAGGACCTCAGCACCTACGGCTTTCTCGGCTACCCCGTGCTGCAAGCTGCCGACATCTTGCTATACAAGCCGGACTTCGTTCCGGTAGGCAAAGACCAACTGCCTCATCTGGAACTGACGAGGGAACTCGCGCGGCGCTTCAACGATATCTACAAAAAGTCCGTCTTCCCCGAGCCCAAAGAACACCTCACTAAATTTCCCAAGGTCCTGGGCACCGATGGGCGGAAGATGAGCAAGAGCTACGGCAACACGATCAACCTGTCGGATGCGGAGCCGGTGGTCCGGCAAAAACTGAAGACGATGGTCACCGACCCGGCGCGCGTGCGGCGCACGGACCCGGGCAACCCCGACGTCTGCCCCGTCTATGAGTTCCACAAGATCTACTCACCGCAAGCCGTGCAAGCGCAGATCAACACAGACTGTCGCACCGCTGCTATCGGCTGCATCGATTGCAAGAAACTGGTGGCGGATAAGATGGTCGAGCGCATGGCGCCCATGTGGGAAGCCCGCGCATCCCTCATCAGCCATCCCTCGCGCATCGACGAGATCGTGCAGGACGGCAGCCAGCGCGCCGCGAAAGTCGCGAAGGCGACGCTCGCCGAAGTGAACGAGGCAATGAAGATCTAAAGGACCAGCCCCACTCTCTGTAGAATTACTGAAAACGCTAGAAGAACGGCGGGTGGCATGGAAAAATGCCGACAGATGTTCACCATCAGACCGCGCTGGATGATCCTTCCCGCACCAGCGAGCAAGAGGTTGGCATGACACGGACTCGACTTTGGCTTGGCGCGCTCGTGATCGGATGTGCCTGGTCCCTGACCGGCTGCGGCACCTGGATGCACGGAGACCATCAATCCGTCACGCTCTTTACCACTCCGGCAGAGACCAACGTCGTCGTCGACGATCTCGTGCACATGCTCGCACCGGGCACCGTCAATCTCAGCCGCAAGGCCGACCATCGCGCGACCTTTTCCAAAGACGGCTACGACCCCGCTACCTATACGATCAAGCGAACCTGGTCCTGGTGGGTGGTCGCCGACGTGCTCGGCTGCGCGATTATCTTCTCGCCGTTCTGCATCATGCACGACATCGATGAAGGCGGGTACTACACGTTCGACGAGAAGATCTACTTCACGCTCGACCGCAAGACGTCGGAGCCGGCGCCGACGAAGTAACGCGTCCTGCGATCGACGCTCCCGTCACATAGCGCGTTTCGCGACGAGATTCAGCCACCGGCCTTTGCGCTCTTGGTTCGACACGACTCGCAGCGAGTCAATCATCCAGCCGCTTTGTTCCACCACCCGAGCCAGCTCGGCTTTCTGCCACCTGGCAAAGTAACGGCCGGGCATCCACCCATCGGTCAAAATGCGGCTCTGGGTGCCATAGGTGACGGTTGCCGCCAGCATCCCGCCGGGACGAACGATGCGACTCAGCCTCTTGAGCACCTGCGCGGCTTCAGACTTCGGCACATGCATCAAGCAGGCAGCCGCCCAAACCGCATCAAATGATGCGTCTCGAAACGGCACGTCACGCATATCGGCAAGCACCAGCGGTACAGATGGAGCCGTGCTCTGCGCGGCCCGTAAAAACGCCGTCGTCAGATCCATCCCGACGACACGAAATCCTTTTGCATGAAGAACCCGCGCGTCTTGCGCGCCGCCACAACCGAGATCGAGAATGCTCGAATGCTTTGGCAGCCGGGTGAGCGAGTCGAGTAACAGAGCCGGAGGTCGCTTACGACGACTGATCCAGCGCTGCAGAAACGTTGTCGCCCCTTGCTCATAGATCCGGATGGTCGGCGCAACGATCTGACTTGTGGTATGGTGCCGTTCACGCTTCGTGGTCATGGATAAGAAGGACCGGCTGGATATGAAACTTTTGACGATTGTGCTCGCTGGACTCTTGTCAGTACCGGCCATCGCCAGGGCTGCGACGATCGATCCTCCCTGCGACGCCTACCCAACGGCGAAACAGGCGCGTTGTGTTGTCATCTGGAAAGAGCTCAATAAGGAGGACGGCGCGGCGATCTCCCAGTTCGGACTCGATCAATTAAAGCGGCGCGAAGAAGGGAAGATCAACGCGCAGCAGCATCTCTCCGAGAACATGACCTTCATCAAGCAATCGACCGAGAAGCGCCTCGCCCGCCTGAAAGAGCGGATGGAAAAAGAGTAGCCGTCCGTCACTCCACGCGAAAAAACTGGTTCGATTCCTTCTCGACTCCGATCTCCGTTTCCGGTCCGTGTCCGGTCACCACCGTTGTCTCATCGGCGAGTGTATAGAGCCGTTCACGGATCGACCGCTCAATCGCGTCGAAATCCCCGCCCCACAAATCGGTCCGGCCGATACTGCCCCGGAACAGGGTATCTCCGGCCAACACCACACTCTCACCAGGAAGATGGAAGCTCATTGAGCCAGGCGTGTGACCCGGTGTGTGGAGGCCCACAACGGTCACGCCGCCGACCATGATGCGTTCTTCATCTTTGATCCAATATTCCGGCAGCGGCACAGCCACATAGGGCACACCGAACATCCGGCACTGCGCTTCCAGATTGGTCCAGAGATCGAGATCGTCCTGGTGCAGACAGAGCGTTGCACCGGTCAGCCGCTGCATTTCGCCGGACGCAAGAAAGTGATCGAAGTGAGCGTGCGTATGCAGAATGTGGCTGACGGTCAGGCCTAACTGCTGGACCTCGCGAAGAATCCGCTCAGGAGCGCCACCTGGATCGACGACGATGGCCCGCTTCGTCACCGGATCGCCGATGATGGAGCAATTGCACCCGAGCGGGGGGACAGAAAAGGTTTTGCGGATGAGATTCGCCATGGCGCGCGCATGCTACCGCTGAGACGGCTCACGGTGCAAGCAGCGGTCCGCCGTCGGACTCCGGCTCGACCCGAACGGTCCACACTACCTCCGTATCCCATATCGACCAGGCCGGCCCTTGCCGGCGCAACCAGACCAGAAAACCGGCCCCCGAACCATCGGGACGTGGATTGCCGACATAGACCAAGGCTTGAGTTTGAGGGAGATTGTACCCGATGCGCGAAAACACCAGCCGGTCCAGTACCGGCATCGCCTGCACGGATCTGAGCCAGGCGGCCAGAACCGGTTGTGCCAGCGACACTTCCGGATCTTCGACCGCGTTGCCCGACACAAACCGATACCTGGTTCCGAATTGAAACCGGCCTTCCAGCTTCGCCGGCTCCTGATTCGCCGCGACGAAATCGCGGACCAGTTCGACGGGAAGCGTTCCATCGAAATACCCTTGCTTATGAAACCACGCGCTCGTCAGCGGCCCTTCCTGGTCCGGCGAGATCTGCGTCGCGGTCTTCCGTTCGAGCAGCACGAGTTGGGTTTCTGAGTGGAGAAACTTGCCGGCGATTATCTGGTCGTAACGGGCGTAGTCCTCGGCTGGAATCGAGACGACCGTCCCCTCCCCGGCCAACCCGACAGCCGGCCGCGTCACCACGAGGCTCAACAGAATCAGGAGTAGAAACATCCTAGAGCGCATGACTTGAGCATAGCCGCCAGGCCGGAGACCGGTCAAATCGATCACTCCATCCGGCAGCAAATCCGCGTGGACAAGCTCAGGCGAACCATAGATAATCACCAGATGAATATTCACAGGGAGTGGACGGTGACGCCAACGTTGTCCAACATGGCAGGGATCGGCCTGCTGGCCTGCTGTCTGCTGACGGCCGGGTGTAAGCCGGACGAATCGCCCTTCAAAGCCGAGAACGATGCTTTAAAAAAACAGGTGACGAAGCAGGAATCTTTGCTGTCGTCGCTGCAAGACGGGAACAAGGTCATGCAGCAGCAGATCGACCTGTTGAATCAGGAACTGCGTGATGCGAAGAAGGCCACGGAGTCGGCCAAGGCCGAGATGAGCCAGCTGACCGATCAATTGAATGCGCAGCTCACCCAGGCGAAACGCGCGAGCGCCGAAGCGGTGAAAACCGCCGCGGCTCAGGCGGCTCAGCAACTACGCATCGAGGAAAAGGGTGCGCAGATCGAGACCGTCGCTCGCCCGCTGCCCGCCGTCGCGAAGATCGTGGAAGAGACCCTCGCCAAGAACGGCTATCCCGTGAAGGTCAGTTATAAGAATGATCAAAAAGCCGTGTATGTGACGGAACGAAAGATTTCGAACCCGGCCTCGCTGGAAGTGGCCGGCTTTCGCAATCAATATCTCATCACTCTGCAGGCCCTTCCCGCAAACGCCACCAGACTCGGGGTCCGCGCCGAATTTGAAAAAGTGGCGCAAGGCGGCCGGATCTTGAGCGTGAGCCAGGAAGAGACGGCCGAAATCGAACGGCGCCTGATCGGTGAAATCCACAAGGCGCTGGAATCCCCGAGCAAGACCTGATGCCATTCCTTCGCTGGCTCCCCTCGCTCCTCCTTCTACTTGCCCTCTCGACGCCGGTATCGGGTGCCACTGTCGCGCCCAAGCCATCGCAAGAATTGGCGCGCCACCTCACCGCCATCGCGGCGCTGGCGAAGCCGGCGCCCACAGTCACCATACCCGCAGGCACCTTCCTCCTCGGGAGTAAGCGCATCGACGACGATCCGTACGGAATCGGGACACAATTCGACGATACCGAACTCCCGCAGAATCATGTTTGGCTCGATGCCTACGAGATGGATCGCGACGAAGTGAGCCTGGGAGAATACCTCGCGTTCCTGCAGCAGCGGAAAACGCCGCCCTCGGACGAGCTCCAGAAGTTGATCTGGCACGTCATCACCATCCACTCCGTCACCGACGACACGCTGTCACGCTGGCCGGCCCTCTACGTGACGTGGAAGGAAGCACAGGATCTGTGCCACGCCGCCGGCAAGCGGCTCCCCACTGAAGCCGAATGGGAAAAAGCGGCACGCGGAACGGAAGGCGCTCTCTTTCCTTGGGGCAATGCGATCCCCGACCAGAAACGGGCGATGTTCGGACAATATCATGTGCATGAGATTCCGATTCTCGCCCCGGTCGAGTCGCTGGACGAAGGCCGCAGCCCCTACGGATTGCATCACATGGCCGGGAATGTCGCCGAGTGGGTCCAGGACTGGTTCGGCTTCGACTACTACGCCTACATGACGGAGAAGAATCCGCCGGGACCGACGAGCGGCCGTTACCGGAGCGTGCGCGGCGGATCGTGGAAGAGCAAAATCATCATGCTGCGAACGGCCACGCGTAGCGGCTCGCCCCCGGCGCAGCGTTCGGCCACGATCGGCTTTCGCTGTGCGAAGTCCGTATCGGTCCCGGCGCCTGAGTCTAAGTAGCAAACAGCCGTCCTCTTGGTGACGCGCACCTCACATGCTAGCATGGCATTCGTATGGCCTTAGCAACCAGCGTCCACGACCTCCGCACCTTGATCCGCTCCTGCCATCCGCTGGTCATCATCGAGACCGTGGAAGAAGAGCGCGTGCTGGCCTTGCTGCAATCCGTGGCCGCGCAAGAGCGCATGCCGCTGTTCGAATGGTCCATCACGAGAGGACTTACCCGGGCCGACGACGGCCCCACGCTCAGCAAGATGACCGCGACCCCGCTGGCGCTGCTTCAGCACCTGAATGGGCTGACCGTCGACGCGGTCTTCTGGCTGAAAGATCTTGTCCCGCATTTACAAGACGCGGCCGTCACTCGACAGCTGCGCGACGTATCGGCGGTCTATGGCCGTACCAGAGCCACCTGCATCCTGACCGGACATCCGATTGTCCTGCCGCCAGACCTTGAAGCCATTGCCGTCCGCCTGGACCTCCAATTGCCGGATCGCACCGAACTGCAGTCCATGCTCCAGAACGTCCTCTCCTCGCTCGGGACCAGAGCCGCACCTCGTCGTCCACGCTCCACAACCATGGCGCAGAGCATCCTCGGCTCTCTCACCGACACCAAACCGGCCGATGCAGGCCTTTCGACTCAGGAACGCGACGCGATTCTTCGCGCGCTGCAGGGACTGACCCTGCATCAAGCCAGACAGGTCATCACGCAATGCGTCGTCGAAGACGGCACGCTGTCGGCCGACGACGTGCAGAAGATTTTGAAACGCAAAGTCCAGACGATCAAAGACGGCGGGCTGCTGGAATACTATCCGCTTGAAGACAACCGGTTTGAGTTGGGCGGATTTACGAACTTGAAATCCTGGCTGGAGCGCGCGAAGGTCGGCTTCACGGCCGAGGCCAAAGCGCTCAACCTGACCCCGCCACGGGGGATCATGCTGGTCGGCGTGCCGGGCTGCGGGAAATCGCTCGCAGCCAAGGCCATCGCGCGGGAATGGCAACTCCCGCTGCTCAAACTCGACGCGGGCCGCTTGTTCGACAAGTTCGTCGGGGAATCGGAAAAGAATTTCCGCAAGGCGATCGAGATGGCCGAATCGCTCTCGCCCATCGTGCTCTGGATCGATGAAATCGAGAAGGCCATGGCCGCAGGCGGCGGGAGCGGCGACGCCGACGCGGGCTTGAGCCGCCGGCTCTTCGGCGCGTTTCTCACCTGGTTGCAGGAAAAGAAGCAGGAAGTGTTCGTCATCGCGACCGCCAATAATCTCGCGCTGCTGCCGCCGGAACTCCTCCGCAAAGGCCGGTTCGATGAAATCTTCTTCGTCGATCTGCCGGATGACGGCGAACGAGAGGCCATCTGGAAGATTCACCTGGGGCTCCGCAAGCAAGACAAGACACAGTTCGATCTGGTAAAAATCGTCAGCGCCAGCGACGGCTTCAGCGGCTCGGAGATCGAACAGGCCGTCGTCGCAGCACTCTATCGCGCGCTGCACCAAAAGACGCCGCTCACGACCGATTTACTGATTGAGGAATTGACGCACACCGTCCCGCTGTCGGTCACGCGGCGGGAAGATATCGATCAACTCAGGGAGACGGCGCAGGGCCGTTTCGTGAATGTCCGCTAACCCGCGACGCCTCACACTGATCGGCACCACGGTAGTCATCCTGACGCTCGTCGGCTGCGCCAGCACACCCGTGGCGCGCGTGCCCGCCTCCCGCTTCGAGGTCACGCCGGTCCAGAAATCGCCCTCTGCCACCGCCACCAGAACCGGAATCGTCCATACCGCCACCAAGCTCCTCGGCGCCAGACTGATCGAGAGTAACGGGAGACGCGTGGCCTATGACTGCGCCGGTGTCACCCGCGCCATCTACCTCGAACATGGCATCGATCTGTATAACAGCAGCACGACGGATCGGCGGGCGAACGGCGTTCGACTGATTTACAACCACATGCGGCAGCACGGACGGCTCCACCAGGGACCGATCGTGCAACCCGGCGATCTCGTCTTCTTCGACAACACCTGGGACTTCAATGGCGACGGCATGTTGAACGATCCGCTGACCCACGTCGGCGTGGTCGAACGGATCGAACCAGACGGCACTGTGGTGTTTATCAGCCGCGTCGCGGAAGCCGTCGAACGCTACCGCATGAATCTAGCGCTCCCCCACGTCCATAAGACGGCAGACGGACGCATCCTGAACGACTACATCCGCCGCAAACGGCAGACCGATCCGGAAGAGATGGGCCATCTGGCCGGCGAGCTCTTCACCTTCTACGGAACCCGCATCGCGCAATAACCCACCGGTTCAGCCAGGACCGGGACGGAGCGTCCATCACACGCAGTGCTGAAACTCTGCGGTCTTGTCCTTGTCGTGAACGAACACGACGACACAACTGTCAGACGCTCGACGAGGCGGGTTGTGATTAAAAGTCACTGACCAGAGGCCGGTCGTTGATTCAAAGATCACGCTCGTGATCTCGTAGTCATGGAATCGCTTACCCAACTCTTTCTTCGCTTCCCCTTTGGCCAATTTGATGACCTCAGCCTGACTCAGCGCTGGACCGACCTGGGGCTGTGACAAGCGATCCTGTTCAGGGCGCGGGCGCTCCAGCCGTTCGGACGGGAAATTGAGCGGCCCCGCGATCTCCAGCCATTCGCGCGCACCGGCATTCCCAGCCAACACATTCCCCCAGAAACGATGACCAAGAAGCATCACACTCGCAGCGAGTGCGACAGATATGACGATGAAGACGCGCATGAGATTGCCCATGAGAAACACTCGCCGTCAGTGGCAACGTGAGTAGGTGCTGTTATGACGCGCTCGAAAGCGAAATGTAAACAGGACGAGATCTCTGGAAGAATACTCGACCGGGGAGTACAGTGAATCATTGTGAGTCATGCGCGAAGGCCCATGCAACGGCTACTGACATCGCTCACCATGATGGTGAGTAGCCTGGTGTGCTTTCTCGGAATCGGTCTGGCCGAAAGTCAACATATCCAGAATCGGGACGGCACCAGCGGCCGGCTCTCTCATCTGGGCGACGACATCGGCATCTATTCAGACCCGCATGGCAATCAGACCATCGTCACCAAACCAGGGACTGAAAGCCCGCTAGGCTTACGTCCACATGGCGACATCGAGAGCGGGAACCGTTCCTCGTTCGGCACTCCCCTGCCACCGAACAACCTGACACCGGCCCCGATCCTCCCGTTTCATCCAAATCGCGCCTTACCCCCAGCCCCTTCTCCAAACAACCACACCCCTTCCAGTGGAGGCGGCCGAATCGGCCGATAACAAGATCCTGGAACTCTACAGTGTAGAAAGCCACCTGCCGATAACGTAGCCAGACCCAAACGTGCATCGCCGGGAATCGACGGCCTGCAAAATTTAAAAACCCTGCTAGAATTTATCTATGGCTACTTCATCCCAACAATCCACGATACAAAAAACCAATCCGCTTCGCCAAACCCTGACCGATGTGCGGCATGGGCTGTTGGGGCTCCACAAGGCCCTGATCGTGGCGGAGCAGCTCACGTTCGAGCGGATCTATGGCCGCGTGGATTCGACCGGGCAGCTGCTGCAACTGGTCATGAACGATCCCTGGTTTACCTGGCTGCATCCGCTATCCAATGTGGTGGTCCGTATCGATGAGATGCTGGATGAAGAGTGCAATCTGACCACAGAGGATGTGGCGCAGATCCTGACGGAAGTCCGGGGCATGATCCGCCCCTCTGAACTGGGTGATGGATTTGAACGAAGCTACTACGAAGCCCTGCAGCGCGCCCCTGACGTCGTCATGGCGCACTGCGAGATGAAAAAGCTCCTGACGCTTCCTGCGGCATAGATTCTCCCCCCTGCAAGCAACAGACTACTAGACGATCTGCGTGCAGGGCCAGGCAAATACACGAATGGAGGGTTTCTTCCAACCGGGATGTTTTGCCGACTCCTCACACCAGCCTGTTACCGCCGTCCTCACGCGCGCCTGATGATCGTCATCGAGCGCAACCAGAATCACCGAGTTCGTGCCGGGATAGAAGGCCAGCCCCTCGGCAGGACCGGTCTGCCCATAGCCCACCGACTCATTCACTTCCGTGAACGCCTTCACGTCACACCGGTGAAGCAACGCATGGACCTGCTCCTTCAGCGAGGAGCGGAAGACCAGCATCATCATCTGCATAGGAACCTCCTACATACGTCCTTCGTCCAACTCGATCGCATCGACCCATGTGGAAGCTGGAGGAAGCGAGCTGACCGGCACGCCGCGCTTCTTCGCAATCTCATCAAGACGGCCCTGAAACCGTTGGCGCGTCGCATCCTCTTTGGGGCCGGAAGAGAGAAGCCCCTGCGACCACTGGGCAATCTCCTCGTGTGAGTGCGGCTTCCCATTCGCCACCACCCAGGCGAGCAATTGCTCATCCGTTCCACCGGCTAATACTTTTTGCTCAAACGCCTTCGGATCGATCCCCAGAAAATCGACCAGATACTTGTCGAACCCGGCCGTGATGTAGTTGTAGTCCTGAATCTGACCGGCATTGCGGAGCCGAATCTTGTCGATAAACCGCCCCAGGTGAGCGATGCCACCGAGCAGGGCTTTGGGACTGCGGGGATAGTTCGTCATCGTAGTGTTCTCCAGTCGATGGTCTTGCTTAAAAGTTAAGTCTTGCCTCGCGACACCCAATAACCAGGCTTCCGCTTCAGGTGCATGACAGCCGCAATATAGATCACATCCTCATCCACAGCATAGATGACGCCATAGGGAAAACGCTGGAGGAGGTAACGACGGAACCGGCCCTTGAGGATGCGCCACACGGCGGGATGTCGATGAATCTGCTCGAAGGCTGATTCAACCGAGTCCAAAAACTCTCGCCCGAGCCCCTCACGGCAATCTTCATAAAACAATGCGGCTTGGCGGATTTCCGACTTCGCGGCAGGATCGAGGCGAACTCTCAACGACGAAGTTCCTCGCGGATTTCACAGAGCGCCGTACGGGCAACGACCGCCTTGGTCGCCTTTCGCTTCCACGCGGCGAATCGCTTCTCGGCCTCTGCAATCCACGCTTCGTCTACGGCGGTGAGCGGTTCGTGCTTCATCTGCACAAGCAGTCGTTCAGCCAACCGCTCGCGTTCCGTGGCCGGCAACTTCCGAGCCTGTTTTTCGAGGGCCACCGCTCGTGCAGTCATCGCTTTCCTCCTGGAACAAAACGTTTCTGGTGGGAACTCTACAAGGTTTATCTGGCCGGTGCAACGGGATCACAGTATAACCGCTTTACAACAACTACTGGCCTATCACTGATACTCTCCGCCTACTGGAACGACTGAGGAAACCGAGCAACGACGACCAATGGCCCCTGGAACCTTTTCCCTCATCAAGACTTCATTGCTCTTGGGCGTGGGCTTTTCGACTTCCTGCAATTGAAGAGCGTCGGGTGACCCATATCTTTCATACACGATTGCTTTCATACGTTATCGCCCTCGGAGGTTGCTTTGATCTGCGGTCTTTCGCGTTGACTCAACGTTCGCGATGACGCGCACGAGCGAGCACGCGTAGCGGTGCTTGCAAAGTGTCACTGTCGATCGCGCGGTTATATGGCATTTCTTTCGCCCGTTGCTTGCCAAACGTAGGGGTAGTCCATTTGCTTTGCTACACGTGTCCGCGCTTCCGCACCAGCGAGCCGTTCGACCAAGTAGAGCCCAAGATCAATTGCCGATGTAACGCCGCGAGCCGTGATAATCCCGCCTTCGTCCACCACACGTTCATCAACAACTTGAGCACAGTACGGCTTCAACTCCTCGAAGGCGCTCGGGTGCGTTGTGGCACGTTTGTCCTTCAAGAAGCCCGCCGCACCAAGTAAGAGTGAGCCGGTGCAGACGGACGCTTTGAGCTTAACCGGCTCCGAGGTGCGGAGCCAGGCAATAAATGCCTTGTCATGCTGAAGAATCCGCGTACCGAATCCGCCCGGCACAACGATGAGGTCATATTTGGACAGTGGCTCACCCACGACGCTAGGTGTAATGCGGAGCCCCTTGTCATCCTCTATGCCCGCAGCAAAGGCGCAGACGTCCCATTCGAACCCAGGTATGAGTTGCATCGACTTAAGGCGCGTGAGCGGATCGTAGACACCTATGAAGTCCATCGCTGTCAACCGATCAAAAATGACGAACGCTGTTTTCATTGCTTTTCAATGCACGGCATAGCGTGCGGACGATGCCATATACCGGCCCCGCGGATCAGCTGGATACCGGAAATAGGGACAGGCTACTTTTTGTGGGGAAGCGTGTCAACCAGAGGAGATAGACATGTCAAGCCACAGTAGAAATGTCCTCTTTCTCCCATAGTAGAAATGTCCGGGTTAGGTGATGGCCGCCGCCGCGTGTGTGTCTCGTGTCGGCTGCAGCCGTTTGCGCCACGGATGAGCCGGGGTCGGCTTGACCGGACGCCGAGGGACTTGGGCCTTGGGAGGCGCAGCCACTCTCTCGGGGCGAGCGGGGATGGCGTGATAGGCCAGTGGTTGGCCATTGTGGGTGATCCGCATCGTCCCATCCACCCGCTCTTCGACCATGACGTGGGTCGCTCGGACAGTGTTCCGCACCTGACAGAGCTGCCCGTGGTGCGCCACCGTCCAGTCACGGCGCAGGCACCGAGTGGTCTTGATGCACAGGCTCCGGTCCAGATCACGGCTCGCAGGCCGGGGCCGATGCAGATCAGCGGGCTGCGCAGGCGGAACCGAGAAGCGCCGATTGTAGCTCGGCAGCCACGCCTCCACGAACCGATTCGCGGCCTCGATCGTGGCGATGCCCGCCAGGCGCAGCTCTTTCACGAGGCGATCCTGCAGCGTCTTGAACAGCCGCTCCACTCGCCCCTTGGCCTGCGGAGAATGGGCATGGATCACCGTCACCCCCAGCTCCGCGAGCGCCCGCTCAAATTGACTCTGGGGCTTCTCGCCAGCCAACTGCTGAGCCACGGTCGGCTCACCCAGGGCGCGATACGTCGTATGTTTGTCCGTGTAGACGCTGTGCGGAACTCCATGGCGCCGCACCTACCGTTCGAAGCTGTCCATCGCGGGGATCGTGCCTTCATACTCATAGAACCGGGCACACACCCGACTGCTGGCATCGTCGATGTAGGCCATCAGCACACACCGGAGTCCACGCCCCTCGAACCAGTCATGATGCGAGCCGTCCAGCTGCACCAACTCGCCCACGTGAGCTTTCCGGGCCCGCCACGCCCGATGGGGCCGCTTCCGCCGCGTGAAATGTGCGATCCCGCGCGCCCGCAACCACTGCCGCAAGGTCTCGGCACTGAGCATAATCCCATGCCGCTCGGCCAGCTGCTCCGCCGCGAGGGTTGGCCCAAAGTCGCGATAGTGCTTCGCATACAGTCGGAGCACCCGGGCCTTCAGTGCGGGCCGGTACCGTCGGTTCGAGGGCGTGCCTCGACTCCGATGCACGAGACCCGCATCGCCTTCGGCCCGGACCCGCTGGATCAGCCGCCGTATCTGACGTGCCGTCAACCCCAATACCTCGCCAGCCTCCCGCTGCCGCAGGGCTTTGTTCATCGCTTGCCGGATCACATGGACCCGCTTCAACTCCTGCACACTCATCCGCACCGTCTCCTCTCTGACCATGCTGCCCTCCCAGTGAGAGCAGTGAGTCTACACAAGAGGACATTTCTACTTTGGTCAAAGCGGACATTCTCATGTTGGGATTACACCAGAGGAGATAGACAAATACCCACACACGGACAAGAGGCAGCAACTACGGATTTGGCGGGTGGCACGGCGAACTGGGCGCCCCGCCGCGCGCAACGAAAGGGCCCCACTGGGGGATGGGTGGAGTGAGCACGGCGGGGCTGTTTGCCGTGACAGGACCCGCAGCCTCAAGAAGCTGGAACAGGGACAGGCACCGGCGAGGCCGGAGCCAGTCCCCGTTACTTCGCTGACTGCTTTGCAGATTTCCCGGCTTGCAGATACTGGTTGATCCCCGCCGCCATTTTGCGGCCTTCGGCGATCGCCCAGACGATGAGGGAGGCGCCGCGCTTGGTGTCGCCGCCGGCAAAGACGCCGTCGAGGTTGGTCATGAAGCCGTCATCGACCGACACGGCCCCGCGTTGATCGTACTTCACACCGAGGCTGTCGAGCAGGCCGTTCTTCACCGGACCGGTGAAGCCCATGGCGAGCAGGACGAGATCCGCGTCCATATCGAAGTCACTGTTGGGGATGGGCACAAACTTTCCTGCTTCAAACTTCACTTTGTTCGCATGGAGCTTCGTGACCTGGCCGTTGTGGCCGGTAAACTTCGTCGTCGAGATGCTCCACTGCCGGTCGCAACCCTCTTCGTGCGCATGCGACGTCCGCAGCTGCATCGGCCAGAGGGGCCAGGGGGTCGAACTCGACCGGGAGGGAGGCGGCTCCGGCAACAATTCAAACTGATGCACTTCCGCGCAGCCCTGGCGATGCGCCGTGCCGACGCAGTCGGACCCGGTATCGCCGCCGCCGATAACGATGACCCGCTTGCCCTTGGCGGTGATGGGCTCATCCGTGACGGCGATGCCCGCCGTCCGCTTGTTCTGCTGAGTGAGATATTCCATGGCGAGGTGCACGCCCTTCAGCTCGCGGCCGGGAATCGGCAGCTCGCGGGCCTGCTCCGCGCCCATGGTCAATCCCACGGCATCGAACTGCTTACGCAGCTGCTCGCCGGTGATATCTTTTCCGATGGCCACGCCGGTCTTGAATTCGACGCCTTCGGCCTTCATCTGCTCCAGCCGCCGGTCAATGACCCACTTTTCCATTTTAAAATCCGGGATACCGTAGCGCAGCAAGCCGCCGATGCGGTCGGACTTTTCGAACAGGGTGACGCTATGGCCGGCGCGCGCGAGTTGCTGCGCGGCGGCTAAGCCGGATGGACCGGAACCCACAATGGCCACAGTCTTGCCCGTCTTCACGACCGGCAACACCGGCTCGACATAGCCTTCGTTGAAACCCCGGTCAATGATGTTCCACTCCAGCACGCGGATGGAGACCGGATCCTCGTTGATGCCGAGCACGCAGGCGCCTTCGCAGGGAGCCGGGCAAAGACGGCCGGTGAACTCGGGGAAATTATTCGTGGTGTGCAGCGCCTTGAGCGCGTCTTTCCAACGGCCGCGGTAGACGAGGTCGTTCCACTCGGGGATCAGGTTGACGACGGGGCAGCCGGTCGTGCCCTGGCAAAACGGCACTCCGCAATCCATGCAACGCGCGCCCTGGACCTTGAGCTTGTCCTCGGTGATGGGCTCGTACATTTCCTTCCAATCGAGCACGCGCAGCTCGATCGGTTTCCGCTTGGGGCCCTCGCGGGCATATTTCATGAAACCCTTTGGATCGCCCATTCCCGTAGTCCTTTTATTTGCTCGCCGCCGCTTTTTTCTTCCGCTCTTCCAACACACGCTTGTAATCCACCGGCATGACCTTCGCGAACTTCGGCAGGATCGCGTCCCAGGAATCCAGGATGCGCTTCGCGTTCCGGCTGCCGGTGCACATGAAGTGCGCCGTAATCATTTCGTGCAACAGCTTCTTGTCTTCGGCCGTGGCGACTTTCTCCAGCTCGACCATGCCGGTATTGCAGCGCGCCGGGAACTTACCTAGTTCATCCAATACAAACGCCACGCCGCCCGACATGCCGGCCGCAAAATTCCGCCCGGTGCGTCCAAGCACGACGGCGACGCCTCCGGTCATGTATTCGCACCCGTGATCGCCGGTGCCTTCCACGACGGCCCGCACACCGCTGTTCCGCACGGCAAACCGTTCGCCCGCCATGCCGTAGAAATACGCTTCGCCCTGCGTCGCGCCGTACAGCGAGGTGTTCCCGACGAGAATCGTTTCCTCGGGCGTATAGATCGCGTTCTTCGGCGGGAAGACGATGATCTTGCCGCCTGAGAGCCCCTTGCCGATATAGTCGTTCGACTCGCCCTCGAGCGTCAGTGTGATGCCACGCGAAAGGAACGCGCCGAAGGATTGTCCGGCGGAGCCGCTGAACTTGATGGAGATGGTATCGGGCGGCAGTCCCTCCAGCCCGTACTTTTTCGCAATGCGGCTCGACAACATCGTGCCGACGGTCCGGTTCACGTTGCGAATCGGCAGATCCAAGGTCACTTTCTCGCCCTTGTCCAGCGCCGGTTTGCAAAGCTCGATCAACTTGTTGTCCAGCACTTCGGCCAAGCCGTGATCCTGCTTCTGCACACAATGGCGCGGCACATCCGCGGCCACATCCGGCGCCTTCAGCAACGGCGTCAGGTCGAGCCCTTTGGCCTTCCAATGGTCGATGGCCTTTTGCACTTTGAGCTTGTCGACGCGGCCGACCATCTCATTGATCGTCCGGAATCCCAGCTTCGCCATGATCTGCCGGAGTTCTTCGGCGATAAAGAAGAAGAAGTTGACGATATGTTCCGGCTGCCCGTTGAACTTCTTGCGGAGTTCCGGGTCCTGCGTCGCGATACCGACCGGACAGGTGTTGAGATGGCACTTCCGCATCATGATGCAGCCTTCGATGATCAACGGGGCCGTGGCGAATCCGTACTCTTCCGCTCCCAGCAACGTGGCGATGGCCACGTCCCGGCCGGTCTTCATCTGCCCGTCGGTCTCCACGCGAATCCGTCCGCGCAGGTCGTTCAGCACCAGGGTCTGATGCGTTTCCGCCAACCCGAGTTCCCATGGCCCACCGGCATACTTGATCGAGGACAACGGGGACGCGCCGGTTCCTCCGGAATCGCCGCTGATGAGCACCTTGTCGGCATGCGCCTTGGCCACGCCCGCTGCGACTGTGCCGACGCCGACTTCCGAGACCAGCTTCACCGACACAGCCGCTTCAGGATTGGCATTCTTGAGGTCGAAAATCAGCTGGGCCAAATCTTCGATGGAATAAATGTCGTGGTGCGGCGGCGGCGAAATCAACTGCACGCCCGGCGTGGCGTAGCGGAACTTGGCGATGTTCTCATCGACCTTGTGCCCCGGCAACTGCCCGCCTTCGCCCGGCTTTGCGCCCTGCGCCATCTTGATCTGCAGCTCTTTCGCATTCACCAGATAGTGACTGGTGACGCCGAAGCGCGCCGACGCGACTTGCTTAATGTAGCTGTTCTTCGAATCGCCGTTGGGCAGCGGCTTGAATCGTTCCGGATCTTCGCCGCCTTCGCCGGTATTGCTCTTGGCGCCGAGGCGATTCATGGCGATGGCCAGCGTCTCGTGGGCTTCCTTGCTGATCGAGCCGAACGACATGGCGCCGGTCGTGAAGCGCTTCACGATCTCCTTGGCCGGTTCCACTTCATCGATCGAAATCGGCTCCGGCGGGAACTTGAAGTCCAGCAATCCGCGCAAGTTCGAACGCCGCTTACTCTCGTCGTTCACGAGTTGCGAAAACTCGGCGAACGTCTTGGGATCGTTGCTCCGCGTCGCGTGCTGCAGCTTGTAGATCGTGTCCGGATTCCAGTTGTGATGCTCACCCTGGATCCGATAGTGAATCTCGCCGCCGAAATCCAACTGTCTGATCGGCGCCGGCTCATAGGCCAGCTTGTGCCGTCGCAACGTTTCTTCGCCGATGTCGCGAATGCTGATGCCTTCGATTCGTGACGGGGTTCCCGTGAAGTAGCGGCTGATGAGTTCATGGTTCAGACCGATGGCTTCGAAAATCTGCGCGCCGCAGTAGGACTGCACGGTGGAGATTCCCATCTTCGAGAAGACTTTCAGCAAGCCCTTATTGATGGCCTTGATGAACTTTCCTTCGGCGGTCTGCGCATCGAGTCCTTCCGGCAAATACCCGTCGCGCTCCATGTCCACGAGCGATTCGAAGACGAGATAGGGATTCACCGTCCCGGCGCCGTAGCCGATGAGGCAGGCAAAGTGATGCACGTCGCGCGGCTCGCCGCTTTCGACGGTCAACCCGACTTCGGTTCTGGTGCATTCGCGCACGAGGTGATGGTGGACGGCGGCCACGCCGAGCACGCTCGGAATCGGCGCCCACTCTTCATTCACGCCGCGGTCGCTGAGAATCAGGAACTTGTACCCTTCCTTGATCGCCTGGGACGCCTGACGGCAGAGATCATCCACCGCCGCGCCCAATCCTTCCGGTCCTTCGGCGACGCGGAAGAGCATCTTCAAGGTCTTGCTCTTGAAGTGGGGATCGGCGATCTCGCGGATCTTCTGCAGATCGGCGTTCGTCAGAATCGGCTGTTTCACGCGAATGCGCCGGCAGGATTCCGGATGCTCATCCATGAGATTCGGCTTCGGTCCAATACTGGTCGTCAATGACATGACCAGTTCCTCGCGGATCGGATCGATCGGCGGGTTCGTGACCTGCGCAAAGAGCTGTTTGAAATACTTAAAGAGCAGCTGCGGCCGGTCCGACAAGACGGCCAAGGGCGTGTCCGTGCCCATCGAGGAAATCGCTTCCTCCCCGTTCACCACCATCGGCGTGAGGACCATCTTCAGCTCTTCGACCGTATAACCGAACGCCTGTTGCCGCTGACGCGTCGTGGGATGGTCGGGCTGGGGGACATTCAACGGCTCGGGCAATTCATCAAGCGAAATCCGATGCTGCGTCACCCACGAACGATAGGGTTTGCGGCTGACGATCTCGGCCTTCACTTCCTCGTCGTCGATAAAGCGCCCCTGGACCGTATCGATCAGGAACATGCGGCCCGGCATGAGCCGGCCCTTTTGCCGGATCTTGTGCGTCTCCATCGGCAGCACTCCGGCTTCCGACGCGAGCACCACGACGCCATCGGTGGTCACGAGATAGCGGCAGGGACGCAGGCCGTTCCGATCCAGCGTGGCGCCGATCAGCTTGCCGTCCGTAAAGCAGACCGCCGCGGGACCGTCCCAGGGCTCCTGCATTGCGGCGTGATATTCGTAGAACCCGCGGCGATCGAGATCCATCTGCGGATTGGCCACCCAGGGCTCGGGAATGAGCATCATCATCACGTGCGGCAGCGAACGTCCGCCCATGGTCAGGAACTCGATGGCATTGTCCAAACAAGCCGAGTCGCTCTGTGGCTCGGACACGATCGGATAGAGCTTTTCGAGGTCCTTGCCGAACAGATCGGAATTGAGCCGGCCCTGGCGGGCACGCATCCAGTTCACATTGCCCTTGAGCGTATTGATCTCGCCGTTGTGGCACATGTAGCGATAGGGATGGGCCAGCGGCCAGGTCGGGAAGGTATTGGTGCTGAACCGCGAGTGGACTAACGCCAGCGCGCTCGTCAGACTCGCATCCTTGAGATCCTGGTAGTAGGCCGACATCTGATGCGGCAGCAGGAGTCCCTTATAGACGATCGTGTTCGCCGACAAACTGGGGATATAAAAATACTCGCGCCCCTGGATGGCCGACTGGCCCACGGCGTTCTCAACCCGCTTACGAACCACATAGAGCTTCCGCTCAAACTGGGCCTCATTGAGCACATCGCGGGCGATGAAGATCTGCCGCATAAACGGTTCGGTACTGCGCGCCACCGGCCCGATGGCATCGCTCTTCACCGGCACATCGCGCCAACCCAGCAGCCGTAAGCCTTCTTCGGCGATCACCTTCGCGAATAACTGCTCGCACTGCTGGCGGCGATCGGCCTGAGGAGGCAGAAACACCATGCCCACGCCGTACTCGCCGGCATTCGGCAAGGCCACGCCGACGTCACCGGCCGCGCGCTTCAAAAACTCATGCGGGACCTGGAGGAGAATACCCGCGCCGTCGCCGGTGCAGGGATCGCAGCCCTGCGCGCCGCGGTGGGTCAGATTCTCCAGAATCTGCAGGCCCTGCTGCACGATCGTGTGAGACTTTTGGCCTTGAATGTTGACCACAAAGCCCACCCCGCACGAATCTTTTTCGTGTTCAGGGTCATAGAGGCCTTGCTTCGGTGGAAGCCCGGGTATCGGCATCATGGCAATCTCGTGTCGCTAGGAAGAAGGTGATGACTTCGCGGTCAGCGGCCACTCATAACATGCAGAGGCAAGCACGCGATATCGTGTCGTTTTATGGGCAGTCTCTCGCTTGTTCTTTTCTGCACCGCACCTTACTGGATGGGCTCCCGCGCTGTCAAGATTGTGCAGGCCGATCCGGGCCCGGTTTGCTTGACTTTGTTTACCCCGCTGCCCTACCATCCGCGGCATGTCGAACGGCCCCAGTACCTCGACCATTAACAGCATGGCAGACGTCTGGGAGGCGTATCGCGCCGAACTCGACGGCGTCGAACATCAGGTCCGTCAGAATCTCGATTCCAGCGTCACCCTCGTCAATACCGTCGCCGCCCACATCCTCAACAGCGGGGGCAAGCGCGTCCGCCCGTTGCTACTGTTGTTGTCAGCCCGCCTCTGCGGCTATACCGGTCGCGAGCATTATCAGCTCGGCAGCCTGATTGAATTTATTCATACGGCCACGCTGCTGCATGACGACGTGGTGGACGAAGCCGACATCCGCCGGGGCCGCCGCACCGCCAGAAAAGTCTGGGGCAACCAAATCAGCATCCTCGTCGGCGACTACCTCTATTCAAAAGCCATGGCGCAGATCGTGGAGTTTCGCAGCCACGGCATGAATGAGGTCCTCGCCGAAGCCTGCACCAAAATGGCGGAAGGGGAAGTCCTTCAGCTCTATTACAACGGCAATCCCTCAATGCCGGAATCCGATTACATCAAGATCGTCGAACACAAGACCGCGGGCCTGATCGCCGCCGCCTGCCGCATGGGCGCCATCCTTGCCGAGGCCTCAGAAGAAAAGCAGTCCGCGCTCTTCCGCTTCGGCCAGTATCTGGGCATCGCCTTCCAGGTCGCCGACGACACGCTCGATTACAATGCCGACGGCGAACGATTAGGGAAGACCCTCGGCCAAGACTTGCGACAGGGCAAAGCGACGCTGCCCCTGCTCCATCTGCTCGACCATTGCAGCGAACCGGACCGCAGTATGATCAAGGACCGGATGGAAACCCGCACTCTGAGCCGTGAAGATCTTGAGCGGATCCTGGGCTTGATGCAGGATGCCGGATCGCTGGCCTACGCGATGGAACGGGCGAAAACCTATATCGCCGCCGCACAACACGAACTTGAAGCCTTTGAGGACTCGTCGGCACGCCGGGCTCTGGCCGTCGCCGCTGACTACATGATTACCCGCGATCGGTAACCTTTCCTCCCGTTCCCTCTTTTCCCCACCATGGTGTCGGCGAGAAGACGGGCACTGAGCCGGACGCCGGGTGGATGCCTTTTCGGTCTCACACGTTCACGCCGACCACTTTTCACAGGAGCACGAAACCATCATGGCCCAGATCCTTCCCTTTCGCGGTGCGCGCTACGATGCCACGATTGCCGGTGCGGCACGCGATGTCGCCGCGCCTCCTTATGACATCATCGACGCAGCCGGCCAGAAAGCCCTCTACGACCGGAACCCGCACAATGTCATTCGCCTGGAACTGGGCATGGACCAGCCCGGCGACGGACCGACCAACAATCGCTATACCCGGGCCGGCGCCACGCTCTCGCAGTGGATGCAATCGGGCGCGCTGAAACGGGACCCACAACCGACGATTTACTACCACACCATTGAATATGTTCCGCCGGGAGCCGATCCGAAGGGCCCGAGAAAAACGCTGCGAGGCTTCATTGCCACGTTCAAGCTGGAAGAGTTCGGCACCGGAGCAATCTATCCGCACGAGAACACCCGCGCCGCCGCCAAGACCGATCGCCTGAATCTGATGGAAGCCTGCCGCGCGAATTTCAGTCCGATCTGGTCGCTCTATTCCGATCCCCAGGACACCATCCTGTCGGCCTTGGCCCAGGCGGCAAAATCGACTGCCCCCTGCGTGGAATTCCGCGACGATGTCGGGTTCGAGCAACGCCTCTGGGCCATCTCCGGCCCGGCCATCACCCAGAAAGTCGTGACGACCATGGCCAGCAAGCCCATCTTCATCGCCGACGGCCACCATCGGTACGAAACGGCGTTGAATTATCAAAAGCTGCGCCGCCAGCAGGCCGGCCAAACGGGGAATCTCCAGGGCCTGCAGCCCTACGACACGGTCCTCATGCTCCTCACGCCGATCGAAGATCCGGGACTGACCGTACTGCCCACGCACCGCGTGACAACGACGCCGTTGCCGTCGTTCGATCAGGTGAAGGCGCTGTTCGCCGACACCTTCGATCTGAAGGAATATCCGTATACCAGCCAGACCAAAGCCACGGTTCGCACAGAGTTCATCGACGCGATGCGGACACAAGGGCGGACGACGCCGATGTTCGGGTTAGCGATCAAAGGCCGCGAGGCCTACCTGACCCTGGCCCTCAAGGCCGCGCATCGTCCGCCGGCCAGCGCCTCTCCCCGGACCAAGCTGGACGTCTCGCTCCTGCAACAGCTGGTCGTCGCCAAGCTCTGTCCGACGCAACAGGAACAGGAAGCCATTCTCTATACGAAAGACGACCACGAAGCCCTGGACTGGGCGGCAAACGGCACCGGCACCGGGGCGTTGCTCTTGAACGCCACCAAAGTGAGCGAGGTCAAGGACGTGGCCACCGCGGGCGAGCGGATGCCGCACAAGTCCACCTACTTCTTCCCGAAACCGCTGACCGGACTGGTCATGAATGTCATGGAGTAAATTCAGTGATGAGGGATGTGTGATCTGTGATGAGTGGGAGCGGCGGCCGGGAATGATTGCATCCGAAGCCAACCCGTCACTCGTCACCCATCACCCTTCACGGGAGTTATGAAGGCTAAGATCCTCATTGTCGACGACGACGCGGACATCGTCACAGTGCTGGAGGACCGGCTGCAAGCCTCGGGCTACACGACGGTCATCGCCCGGGACGGACAACAGGCCCTGGACCAGATCGAGCAGGAATCCCCCAACCTGATCCTGCTCGATCTCGACCTGCCGAAACTGACCGGCATTCAAGTCCTCAAGCGGCTCTCTCAGATCAAACACGTCGAAGACCTGCCCGTCATCGTCATGACGGCGCACGGATCGGTGAACGCCGCCGTCGAGGCCATGAAAGAAGGGGCCTACGACTTTCTCACCAAGCCGCTCGACAAAGACCACCTCCTCATCGTCATCCGCAAAGCCCTTGAGCGCGACTCGCTCAAGCGGCAAGTCGCCTACCTGCGCTCGGAAGTCGACGGCCGCTATGCCAACATCATCGGCGCCAGCCCGACCGTCCGCACGGTCGTCGAAGCCGCGCAACGGGCCGCACGCTCCGACGCCAGCGTTCTACTGCTCGGGGAAAGCGGCACCGGCAAGGAACTCTTCGCCCGCTCCATCCATCAATGGAGCCATCGGCACGCCATGCCGCTGGTGGTGATCAACTGCGTCGCCTTGACAGAGACTCTGCTGGAAAATGAACTCTTCGGCCACGAGCGCGGGGCCTTTACCGGCGCCGACCGGCTGCAGAAGGGCAAGCTGGAAATGGCGGACGGTGGGACGGTCTTTCTCGATGAAATCGGAGACATGCCGCTGCCGCTCCAGGCAAAACTCTTACGCGTCTTGCAGGACCGCGAATTCCAGCGGGTGGGCGGCACCCGAACGGTCTCCGTCAATATCCGGATCATCGCCGCGACCAATAAGGACCTGCGACAAGCGGTCAAGACCGGGCAGTTCCGCGAGGATCTCTACTTCCGCCTCAACGTCATCACCCTCACCCTGCCGCCGTTGAGGGAACGCCGCGGGGACATTCCCGCGCTGGCGCAATTTTTCCTCGAACGGCATGCGCGGGAAGCCAAACGTCCGGCGGCGACACTCAGTTCCTCCTCGATTGAAGCCCTCACACGGTATCCCTGGCCGGGAAATATTCGTGAATTGGACAATGTCATTGCGCGGGCGGTCGTGCTCAGCCCGACCGATACGATTGAACCGGACATGATCGCGTTGCTTCCGGAGGATGCCCGTCTCTGTAGGGAGGAAGGACCGGAGCTCTCGTACCTCGATCTGCCCTATCACGAGTCGATGGACGCGCACAGCCGCCACATCATTACGCGAGCGATTGAAAAGGCCGAGGGGAATCAGACGCGCGCAGCCGAACATCTGCACTTGCAGCGCACCTATCTGGCGCGGCTGATTAAGCAGCAACGTGACCGGCAGGAAGGACGAGGGGAGAGCGGTGGAGAGCTACAGGAAAACTAGCGGGTTGCGAGAAAGCGACATTACAGCCGGCGCAATCAGCGCCTAACGATGCTAGATGATAAATAGCTCTTTCTACAGGATGCTCAAAATGGCCACTGTTCTCACCCACCCAACCCCGGCGCGCCGAGACGCGCCGTTCCGCGGGGTAAGGCCGCAGCGAGTGACGGACCGAGGAGGTACATACCAAGCTTCGCTTGAGCCGCTCGCTTCGATCCCATGCGAGCGGAGAGGTACCTTTCCTCCAGTAGGCTTGGTACGTTGAGGGTCTGAACGATGCGAGAACGCCGCTGGCGGACATTTTCAGCATCCTGTCATCCCGAAGGAAGCTTCCTATCCTCCAGCCGCAGCAAACCGGCCTTCACATCCCGTTCGGCCTGCCCATAGCGTTCCGGCGTCCCCACATCGGACCAGTACCCTTTCAGGTCATAGCCCAACAGCGGTTCGCCCCGCCCGATCGCGGCCACATAGGGATCGATGATCGACGACGCCACTTCTCGTGGAATATCCCGCAAGAGCCTGGAGTGCAGAATATGGATGCCGGCAAACATGCGCGGCCTTGTCGGCATGGCGGTCTCCGCCAGGCCTTTCCCATTGATCCGGACGATGCGATCGTCCGCCCCCACTTCGACGAGTCCCCATTTCACCGCATCGGGATCCTCCCGCAGCACCAGCGTCGCCAGGGCCTTGCGTTCATGGTGGAACGCGCACAGCGCCGCGAGATCCAGATCAAACAGCGTATCGCCATTCAGGATCAACACCGCCTCGTTGGAGAAGTACCGCTCGGCCTGCTTGATCCCCCCGCCCGTCCCTAAAATGATAGGCTCGTGCGAATAGAGAAGCCGCAACCCGAACTGCGCACCAGTCCCCAGCGCCTGCTCGATCATCGGGCCGAGGTGATGCAGATTGATCACCACATCGCGGAATCCGTGCTGCTTGAGCAGCAGAAGATTCCACACGATGAGCGGAGCGCCGGCAACCGGAAGCAGGGGTTTGGGAATCGTGTTCGTCAGCGGCCGGAGGCGGGTACCGAAACCCGCCGCGAGGATCATCGCCTTCATATGATTCCGGCGCAGGCAAGAGACGCAGGGCAAAGGGCAAGGGGCCACATTATTCTTCTCATGAGAAACCCACCCCTCGCCCCTAGCCTCGCACCCCTAGCCTAATTCTCACTGCAATTCCGGAACATATGGCGTGAGGTGCTTGCGGAGCGGCGCGAGCTCCGGATACCGCTGGAGATTCCGTTTCACATACCCCAAGACGCGCGGGATGTCGGCCAGAAATTTGGGGTTGCCCTTCACCCGGTCGATGTAGACAAACCGTCCGGCGGCTTTCATATTCCGTTGAATGCTGGTGAGATCGAACAAGCGCCGGAAGGCGTCGCGGTTGGTCCAGACATGCCGATGCTCAGCCATCTGATCGAGATAGTAATTCACCAACTGATCCACCAGCGGCTCATCGAGGGCGATGTAGGCATCGCGCAAGAGAGAGGCCAAGTCATAGGTCGCCGGACCCATCAGCGCATCTTGAAAATCGATGACGCCAAGGCGCAGGCCGTCGACCATCAGATTGCGCGAATGATAATCTCGATGGGTGAACACCCTGGGCTGCCCGGCCAAATGTTCGGAAATCTTTTCGAACTCCCCGCGGATCGCCGTCCAGTCCTCCGAGCACATCGGCTTACCCTGGCGCGCCACGATCCCGTACTCCAGGAAATGATCGAACTCCCACATGAGCAACGGCACATCGAAACTCCGGTGGAACGCCAGACAGCCGGGATCGGCCGGCGAGGTCGCCTTCACCTGCATCTGAACCAGCACATTAATCGCTTGTTTGTATCGCGACTCCAGACTCGGCGCATCGGCATCACGCACCGCTTCGGCCAGCGTCAGATCGCCGAAATCTTCGAGATACAGCAACCCGGCGACATGGTCATAGTGATGCAGCGTCGGGACCGACACGCCGGCCTTCCCGAGATGCGACAGAATATTCAGAAAGGGCAACTCGGTGATCTGATGCATCGCTCCGCTGACCGCTTCTTCCGATTGCTTAAACCCCTCCGGCTCTGCGAGTTGCATGAGGATCACGGAGTGGGGCGGACCGCCGGCCAGGACGGCGCGGAAGTAGCGCCGATTCGACGCATCCCCCGGCAAGGGCTGGAGTTCGCGCAAGACCAGACCGGGACTCAGCCGCGATTCAATGGTGCGGGCGACGAGGGCTTGATCAGGAGGTGTGAGAGGCCCCTTCGGTGGGGCCGGGTTCGCAGTAGTCATACGCGGCGGATTATACCGAGAGGCCTACGGCTTGTCACGAACACAGCAGAAACAGCACAGCGAGAACGCCCGGAACGGAATCATTTCAAGAGGGGGCTGATGACTTGCTGTACTCAACTGACGCAGCGCCACGCTGCCAGCCGATCAGTTCCCCCCCTGATCCTCCGGTGAGCGCGGTGTCCCCAGCCATCGCTGAAGCACCGCCTGTAAGATCTGTGATTGAACCGGTTTGCTGACAAAATCGTCCATGCCGGCTGCCAGACAGCGCTCCCGGTCACCTGCCATGGCATTGGCGGTCATGGCCACGATGGGGATACGGCGAGAAGACGTCATTCGTGATTCGTCATTCGTCGATCGTGAAGAATAGCTCCCGCCTGAACCAGTCTCATGTTCCTCGTCATCCGCTTGATGCTTGACGGTTGACGATTGACGTTTTTCGCGTTCGCGAATCAGGCGCGCCGCGTCAAATCCGTCCATCTCCGGCATCTGGCAATCCATGAACACGACGTCGTAGGGAAGTAGGGCTAGCGCTTCCACGGCTTCGCGGCCATTGGCTACCACATCCACCCGGCATCCAAGCTTTCCCAACATCTTGGCGGCGACCTTCTGATTGACGGGGTTATCTTCCGCCACCAGCACCCGATTGCGGACATCGGCCTGAGCCTCGCCCAGACTGTGCCGGGTAATAATCGCCGGCCCCTGACCCGGCAACGCGTCTGCGGGAGCCTCCTTCGTCTTCAACACGAGGCTCAGACAATCGAGCAATTGTGCCTGACGAATCGGCTTGGTGAGATAGGCGGCAATGCCCGCCTCCCGCGCAGCCTTGGCGTCCCCGCGGCGGCCGAGCGAGGCCAGCAAGACCAATCGAACCGAACTGGTCGCCGGATCGGCCTTGATCCTGCGGGCCAACTCGAGGCCGTCCATCCCGGGCATATGCAGATCGAGAACGGCAAAATCGAATGGCTGGCCCTCGCTGAACGCCCGCAGAAGCGCATCAAGCGCCAGCAAACCGTTCTCTACGCTTTCATACCGGAGACCTTGGGTGTTGAATTGATGTTCGAGAACTTTCCGATTGATCGCGTGGTCGTCCACAATCAACGCCTTGCGACCCCGAAGCGGGATGGGAAAGCGGCCAGAGGGCTCCGGCGCATGACGACCCTCCGGCTGCCGGTCTAATCGCACCGTGAACCAGAACCGGCTGCCCGCTCCTGGCACACTCTCTACCCCAACGTGTCCTTGCATCAGTTCCGTCAATTGCTTGCAGATGGCGAGCCCAAGTCCGGTGCCGCCATACTTACGGGTCATCGATCCGTCGGCTTGCACAAAGGGCTGAAAGATTTTGGCGCACTGCTCCGCCGTCATGCCGATTCCCGTGTCGGCGACGTCAAATCGAAGTTCGACGCTTGATTGCCCCGGGGGATCGACTGGCCCGGCGACGCTGACCGTGACAACGACCTCGCCGCGTTCGGTAAACTTGATCGCGTTTCCGATCAGATTCGTCAAAATCTGCCGCAGACGGCCGGGGTCCCCGCAGACCGCCGTCGGAACCGTCCCGTTGATCAGACAGGCGAGTTCCAACCCTTTGCTGTGCGCGCGTTCGGCCTGCATCGAAACCGCATCCTCGACCGTCGCGCGCAGATCGAAATCGAGCATCTCCAAATCGAGCTTACGGGCGTCTATTTTGGAAAAATCGAGAATCTCATTGATGATGTCGAGCAACGATTCTCCTGAGCGGCGAATCATCTCGGCGTACTCTCGCTGTTCTGCCGTTAACTCGGTATCGAGCAACAGGCCCGTTGTGCCGATGACCCCGTTCATCGGCGTCCTGATTTCGTGGCTCATGGTCGCCAGAAATTCGCTCTTGGCTTTGGTGCTGGCTTCCGCCGCCTCTTTCGCGGCGAGCAATTCCACATGGCGCTGCTGTTGCGCAGTCATGTCACGAATCGCCGCAAGAATAACCCGGCCGTCGGCGGTATCGACGCAGCTGAGGCTGATGTGGACAGGGACTTCACGGTCATCCCGCCGGCGCGCGAACAAGTCGCGGGCCGCGCCCATGGACCTCATCGTGGGCGCTTCACAGTACCGTGCGCGCTGGACAGGGTGCGCGTCCCGGAAACGCTCGGGGAGCAGAATCTCGACCGCCTGCCCGATCAATTCATCCGCCCGATACCCGAAGAGCTGCTCCGCCTGTCGATTGACCAACAGGATGCGGCCGGCCATATCGGTGATGACCAAGGCATCGGGAGCCGCTGCTACCAATTGCTGGAATGTGTTTTCCGCTGCCTGCGCCCGCGTCCGCTCTTTGATCGCCGTCTTCCGCTCGTATTCCAGACGGCCGACACTCCACAGGAGTACAACGCTCAACGGCAGCAACAGGCCGGCGCCCGCCAGACCGATGTTGCTGACGACCCCCTGGACGGGAGCCAGAATATGCTCTCGATCCACACGCACCAACACCCCCCAACGCAGCTCGTCCCGGTCTTGAACGCCTCGCGTCATCGCATAGCCCGTCACCACCTCCACTTGCCGGCGCAGATGCCGCTCTTCGACGAACCCGGAGGGAGCAGAGTCGAACAACTGCGCCGATGGCAATCCCTCACGTTTGAGGTTCACCAGACCTTCTCCGCGCAATTGCGAATCCACGATCATCTCTCCTGCGCGATTCAAGAACTGGTATTCGATCTGCGTCGAGGTTCCCCATTGCGCCTGTAGCGCATTCACGGTGCGCTCAAACGCGTCTTCAACGACGGCCAGTGCGACTCGTGAACTGATGGACCCGAGAAATTCTCCGTGGGCTCCATGGATCGGCGCGGCGAAAAAAACTACACCAGTGCCGTGCGAAGCTTCAGACACCTGCGGTTCTCCGATATGGATTTTTCCATTATCCCGTACCGCCTGAAACCATTCCTGCTCACGCCGGTCGGCGCCGACGCTCACAGCATCCGTCGCGGCGATGACTCGACCAGCCGGATCGGTGACGCCGATCCACTCGTAGACAGGATAGGCGGTCGCCATCCATTGCAGATATCTGGTCATCACCAACGGATCCCGTTGTTGAAAACTTTTGGAACGAGCCATCATTTGAATATCGCCGTACCGTTCAGCCATCAACACATCCAGCTTGCCCGCAATATCGACGGCCGCGAGCGCAAGACTCTGGCCGGCCTGCGCCACCATTCGATTTTCGAGATACCGCAACGTGATCCATCCGACCGTCACAGTGACCAGCAGGCACATCAGGACCAGGCTCGACAAGCGCACAGACGGAAGGCGGACTGACTGCCGATCTGTCGTGACAGCTTCTCGAGCCTCTTGCTCCGGGGATACCGACAGTGGATTCATCGCAGGTCTCGACACGGTGTTCTCAGCAACTCCGCCGTTCATCGGCCCATTTCATCGTCATGCAACAGTAACGTTGGTTTTTCATTCATCTCGTTCCGCTCGGACCGACCAGAAAGAAAGTCCCGCTGCCTCTTCATTCTCACTGCTCTTTCGGTGGAACTGCCGAAACCTGTATGCCGGCACGTGACTCTACGCGGTCGCATCGCGAACTCCTACGCTACCTCCCGATCAAAAGAATTCTGTAGAATGTCCCTCCATTCAGACCGTTGACGTCACAGCAAGGCCTAATGCCTCTATGTGAATAGGGCCGACTGTTGTACAGTGGTTCCTAGACTGGATTTGAAATGGATGCTATCTGATGCCGTCTTCACTGCCCTTCCCGCGTTCGATGCAAATGACCGAGTTTCTTTTATTTTGATAACCCATCCCCCCTCAAGGCCTGATTGACAGGTGGCAGAGATGAAACCATTCTCCGAGGAAGTCCTTGAACGGTTCGCAGAAACCATCAAGGCGCTTCTCCATCCATCCGTGTACGAACGCACGCTTCAAGAGATCGGAGCAAGTCTTGCCCGTGCTGTCACCAGCCAGGTTCCCCGATCTCCCAATACGGCGTCCTCATCGGCTCTGACCGACTATCTCCGTTTCGGGGAATGGATGAAAGCCCTTTGGGGATGGGATCACACCATGACGAAGGGCACGGAGCATCGGATCGAGGTTCACTGTCACACCTGCCCCTTTGAAACACTGGCGAAAGAAGATTCTCTGATCTGCCGGATCGAAGCGAGCCTGCTGGGTGAACTCGCGAGAGAGTCGTTTGGATACGGCAAGGTGGCCGTGTACCGCGGCGCAGGACACCCGCCGCGCGATTGCCGCTTTACCGTCTATGCGGAGCGGACCGCGGACAACCTGGCCGCAGAGGGGCTCACCTTTGTGTCCACGCAGAATGGGGACAAGCGCAAGGCCGATACGACCGCCGCCGCGCGTGTGCTCACGCAGCTCACTCCCCGCGAACGGCAACTCGTCGCGCTCCTTGCCGAGGGGTTGCCGGACAAACAAATCGCCAAGGCGCTGCGCCTCAGTGTCCGAACAGTCGAAGGCCATTTGGCCAGAATCCGGGGAAAAACGGGACTCCATTCGCGCAGCGCGCTGATTCGGTTCGCCCTGCGGGCCAGCGCGCAATGACGGAGGAACCCGCCGAAGGAGGGATCATGAGCCGCCAGATCGCTCGTTCCGTTCTCGATCAGGCCGGGCGTGCTACCGGCATCAGGCTGCTGATCGTCGATGCTCACGAGATTGCGCGAACGGGTATACGAGCGGTCCTGAATCAAACGGGGCGCATCCGGGTCGTCGGCGAAGCGGCCACAATGGCCGCGGCCATAGAAGCCGGGCGTCGGCTCACGCCCGATGTCGCACTTGTGGAACTGCGCTTGCCGGACGGAAGCGGCATCGACGCCTGCCGCCGCATCCGCGAAGCCTCTCCCAACACCCGTCTGCTCGTACTGACGCACGGCGCCGATGACGGGTCCATCGTCTCGGCTTTGCGCGCCGGCGCCACTGGGTTTTTGCTCAAAACCGTCATCGGGCCAGACTTAGCCAGGGCCATCGAAACCGTCGCCGACGGACAGGTCATTCTGGATGGCGCGGTGGCGCAGCGGATTATGACGCACCTCTGCAGCCTATCCGTCTCAACCTCCGGGGAGATACAGCCCGAGCTCTCGGCGCAAGAAAAGCGGGTCATGGATCTTGTCGCGCAAGGAAAGACCAATAAGGAAGTCGCCGCCGCACTCGGCCTGAGCGATAAGACCGTCAAGAATTATCTCAGCAACGTCTACGAAAAACTTCAGGTCACCCGCCGGGCACAAGCCACTTCGTCCTTTATTCAACAAACGCGCGAGACTTGCGGCCTCAGCATTGCCGATCTCGGCTGCCCAGCCTTGCCTCCTCCGACATAAAACAGCGCCCTTTTCGATCTCAAGGAGGCGAGAAGACTCGCCGTTCAGAGAACCCTTTACAAGCGCGTTATCCCTTGGCACTTAAGAAGAAATAAGGGCGTGAAATACGACTGCACCAAACCGCTCCCAGCACCGAGCCCGTCACGTCAGCCAGCCAATCCTGCCAGCTTGACTCACGGAGCGGCACGAATAATTGATGGACTTCGTCGGTCGCCCCATACAGCGACGCCGTCAGAATCGAGAAGAGCAACGCACGGGCCGCTACTGCCCCCGTCGCGCCCCAGCGAAACGCCCGATAGCACAACCCGCCGAGTCCTGCATACTCCAGCGCATGCCGCACCTTGTCGTTCACCGCCACGAACAGAGACGGCAGATTGTCGTCCGGATGCGATTGCGCCGACAGGTAGAAAATCAATCCGGCGTAGCCGACCACCGGCCCCCAATACACGACGAAGCGCCTCCATCCCGTCTCTCCGGCCTGACCAGTCACGATACAAACTCCTCTGTTCGTTGCGCGTCTCGGACCCCTATGACATACTTCAAAAAATGAGAGAAATCACGCTCCAATGAAAAACGTCCACGTCTGCTTTGTCTGGCACATGCACCAGCCCTACTACACCGACCCGATTGCGGGAACGGCGAGTATGCCCTGGGTGCGCCTCCATGCCACCAAAGCGTATTTCGATATGGCGTACCTGCTGGAGAAGTTCCCGGCGGTGAAGGCCACGTTTAACTTTACGCCGTCGTTGTTACTCCAGCTTCAGGAGATCGGCAACGGCACCGTGCGCGATTTGTTTCTTGAACGCGCTCAACGTCCTGCCGCAGAGTTGACGCCGGAGGAACAGGCCTTCCTCATCCGCCATTTCTTCTCAGCCAACTGGGCCACGATGGTGCGCCCGTTCGCCCGCTATCACGAACTGCTGGTCAAACGCGGCACCGAGGTCTCGGGACCGGATCTCGCCAAGGTCGCCCGTCAGTTTTCGACACAGGATTTTCTGGACCTGCAGGTCTGGCACAACCTGGCCTGGTTCGGGTATGGGCCGCTCCAGCGCTACCCCCGCCTGGGTGCGCTCCGCAACAAAAACCGCAATTTCACCGAGGACGACAAACACGAAGTCCTCGCGCTGCAGCGGATCGCGATTCAAGAGATTGTCCCCCTCTACCGTCAGCTCCTCGACCGGGGTCAGATCGAACTCACCACCACACCGTTTTTTCACCCGATCCTGCCGCTCGTCATCGATACGGATATCAATCGCCGCGCGCGTCCCGACCTGCCCCTGCCCTCCCGGTTTCGCGCGCCGGAAGATGCGGAGACGCAACTCCAGCGGGCCGTCGGCTTTCACCGCAAGACCTTTGGCCAGCCGCCGGTCGGACTCTGGCCGTCAGAAGGATCCGTCTGCCCCGAGCTGCTCCCGCTGGTCCATCACGCCGGGCTCCGCTGGCTGGCGACCGACGAGGGCGTACTCGCCCGCTCATTCGAATTGAGCAATCGACCTTGGTATCGGCACACCGACCTCTACCAGCCCTATCGTGCAGGAGAGTCCGGACGAGACCTCACGATGGTCTTTCGCGATCGCGATATTTCCGATGCCTTCGGTTTCGTGTACCACAAAACCAATCCGGACTCCGCCGCCGATGACGTGCTCCGCCGTCTCCGAAACATTATTCACAACGCACCCCAGGAACAGATCCTCATTCCCATTATCCTCGACGGCGAAAATCCCTGGGAGCATTATCATGACGGCGGCGAACACTTCCTCTCGCGGCTCTATCGCGCGTTCACCGCGCATGAATTGGATCAAGAACAGGCCGTCCATCTGACGGCTTCCACCATGTCGGAAGGCCTCACCGCGGTCCCGCCTACCCAACAGTTGCCCGCACTCCATTCAGGATCCTGGATCAATCAGGACTACAAAATCTGGATCGGGCATCAGGAAGACAACCGCGGCTGGGACCTCCTCGGCCATACCCGCACCCGTCTCGTGGAAGTCGCCCCGACCTTGCCGGTGGACCGTGCAGAGGCGGCCTGGCAGGAGCTCTATGCCGCCGAGGGCAGCGACTGGTTCTGGTGGTACGGCGACGATTTCGACACCGACTACAAGCAGGAGTTCGATCGCCTCTTTCGCACCCACTTGCGCAACGTCTGGCTCTTCATGGGCCTCACACCGCCCGATCGATTGAACCAGCCGATCTGTGCCATGACCCAGCAGGCTGCGGCAGATCGCATCACCCAGCCGGTCTCGATCCTCACCCCCACCATCGACGGCCTGGTGACGGACTTTTTCGAATGGCGCGGGGCCGGAACTATCACGACGCAACCGCCGCTGGGAGCGATGTGGAAAGCCGAGGGGTTGTTCACGGCCATCTACTTCGGCTGGAGCCAAGACCATCTGCTCTTACGGCTCGACCCGGATGACGCCGCGCAGCCCCGGCTCAACGGATTGGGGATGGAGATCACGCTCCACGGGCCTCAGCACAGCTTCCGTCTCTCCTGTTCTCTGGCCCCGTCAGGACCGGAGTCCTTCACGCTCTTCCAACAAGGTGAGGCAGAAACCTGGCAGGAGATCGGTCCCTATCGTTCGATTTGTCGCCGCACCATTTTAGAACTGGCGATCCCGATGAAGGACCTCCAGCTTGAAGCGGAACAAGAGGTGGGTCTGAGTCTCGTGATTCTCGAACATGGATTGGAAGTGGCCCGCTATCCGCATCATACGCCGGCCATCCTGACCGTACCGGGGCCGGAGTTTGAAGCGGGGCTGTGGAGAGTGTGACCCATGGGCGAGGGGTAAGAGGCACGTGGCTAGAGGTCGAATCAGACCTTTCGCACCCATAGCCTCAAGCCTCTCGCCCCTAGCCTGCATTGGAGAAAAGAGATGCCGGACTTAAGACGTGATCCGATCGTCGGTCGCTGGGTGATCATTTCGACCGAACGGAACGGCCGACCGCATGACTTTGCCCAGATGCAACCGGCGAAACCGATCTCCACTGCGATCTGCCCATTTTGCCCGGGCCAGGAACGACTCACGCCGAAAGAAATCATGGCCTATCGGCCGCAACCCGGCGAACCGAATTCGCCGAACTGGAGCGTCCGCGTCATCCCGAACAAGTTTCCCGCATTGCAGGTTGAAGGCGACATGGGCCGGGAAGGCATCGGTTTGTACGACCGGATGAACGGCGTGGGCGCGCATGAAGTCATCATCGAATCGCCCGGCCACAAGGAAGGCCTCGCCGATCTACCGACGAAAAAAATAGAGGATGTGCTCTGGGCCTATCGCGACCGTATGATCGATCTCCGAAAAGATCTGCGCTTCCGCTACATCCTGATCTTCAAAAACCACGGCGCCTCGGCCGGCGCCACGCTGGAACACAGCCACTCCCAACTCATCGCCCTGCCCATCGTTCCGACCAGCGTGACGGAGGAACTCGACGGCTGCCGCGCCCACTACGAGCAGAAGGAACGCTGTATCTACTGCGACATCCTCCGGCAGGACCTTGCCAGCGGCGATCGAATCGTGGCGGAGAATCAGGAATTCCTCTGCGTCACCCCCTATGCCCCGCGCTTCCCGTTTGAAATGTGGATTCTCCCCAAGCGCCACGCCGCCTACTTCGAAGAGAGCCAGAAATCGCAATTCGAATTTCTGGCCCCGATTCTCTCAGAATCCCTGCGCCGCATGGACAAAGCGCTGGGACGTCCCTCGTACAATTTCATCCTCCACAGCTCCCCGCTGCACGAAAAAACCGGCGACTACTACCACTGGCATCTGGAAATCATCCCCAAACTCACCCAGGTTGCCGGCTTCGAATGGGGCACCGGCTTCTATATCAATCCTGTCGCTCCCGAAGAATCAGCCAAGTTCCTGAGGGAAGCGGAGCTGTAGGTGCCCGTTCGCTTCCGCATTGAAGACCCCACTCTCGCAGGCCCACTGCGCCAAATTGAGCAATTGATTCGACGCGCCGGAGGCCGGCTCTGGTTGGTCGGAGGCTGCGTGCGCGATTTGATCCTGGAACGGCAACCGCGCGACCTAGATCTTGAAGTATCCGGTCTTCCTCCCGGCCAGCTGCACAGCATTCTCACCGAACACTTTTCCGTCCAGTTCGTCGGTCGGGCCTTCGGCGTGTTCAAGCTCGACGGTCTGCCGATCGACGTCTCGCTACCCATGCGACGCCCTCTGGATGAAGCCACGATCCCCGGGCTGCTCCACCTGGCCGACCCTGAGATGGACATCGACGAAGCCCTCTCACGGCGAGATTTCACCATCAACGCCATGGCCTGGGACCCCGATACGCTGGATTTTCATGATCCCTTTCACGGCCGCGACGATCTCAAGGCCGGCACGTTGCGCCATGTCTCCGAACGATTTGCCGAAGATCCGTTGCGCGTGCTGCGCGGGATGCAACTGGCTGCGCGCTTCAACCTGACGGCGGCACCGGAGACGATTGCACTCTGCCGCTCGCTCACACAAGAGCATCTCCCGAGCGAACGGATCTGGGAGGAGTGGAAAAAATTCCTGCTCCAGGGGGTTACCCTCTCGAAGGGACTACAGTGGCTCCACGATTGCGGCTGGCTGCGGTTCTATCCGGAGCTTGCCGCGTTGCCCGGTTGCCCGCAAGATCCGGTGTGGCATCCGGAGGGCGATGTCTGGGTTCACACACTCCACTGCCTGAACTGGTTCGCCGGGGAACGCACCGGACAGGCGGAGGACGATCTGACAGTCGGCCTTGGCGTGCTCTGTCATGACTTCGGCAAACCCGCCACGACAAAGGAAGAGTTCGGGCGCATCACTTCGCGCGGCCATGAACCGGAAGGGGAGGCCCCGACCAGGCAATTTCTTGCCCGGCTCACCAATCAAACCGGCCTTGCCGACGAGATCGTGGCCCTCGTGCTGTGCCACCTACGCCCCCGTGCGCTCTACGATGGGAAGGCGTCCGACAGTGCGGTTCGCCGTCTAGCTAGGCAGGTAGGCCGCATCGATCGCCTCGTGCGCGTGGCGCGCGCCGATCATGCCGGCCGGCCCCCGAAACCCTTCGATGACTTTCCTGCCGGCGAGTGGTTGCTCAAGAAAGCACGGGAACTGGACGTTGAAGCGCAGGCCCCGCCCCCAATCGTAATGGGCCGGCATCTGCTTGCGATGGGAGTTTCTCCTGGCCCTGAGATGGGCAAACACCTCGATGACTGCTACGAAGCCCAGTTGGATGGCTTGTTCACCACGCTCGACGAAGGCCTGGCCTACGCCCGCCGGATTCTCTCCACGTCTCATTGACCACATCCGACGTTTCACACATCGCTCTCGCCCCTTGCTCCCTCACACATCGGCATCATATGATCGCCCCATGCACATTCAACTCAGCCATCCGGCCAGAACCGTCGAAATCAAAGGTCCGAAGAAGGCCAAAGACCTCCTGAAAGAGCTCAACCTCGTCGTGGAAGCGCACCTGGTCATCCGTGGGGACGAACTCGTGACCGAAGACGAGATGCTCTACGACCAGGACCAGATCGAAATCCGACCGGTGATTTCCGGCGGCTCTCCTGAAGAAACGTCATCCGTCATTGGTCACTCGTCAACCGATGAGATAACGGCTGATCTCGACTCCACAAATGACGATTGGCGCTTGACGATTGACGCCTCGGTGAAAAAGTGAACTGCACCAAATGCAAAACCCGCGCGGTGATCGATCTGCCGCGCCACAATGCCGCCTTCTGCAAAGACTGTTTCAACTACTATGTGCATGACCAGGTCGGCAGGGCCATCAAGTCTGAAAAAATGTTCGGGAAGGATGATCGCATCCTCGTGGCCGTGTCAGGCGGCAAAGACAGCCTGGCACTCTGGGATGTCCTCCTCAAGATGGGTTACAAGGCGGACGCACTGTATGTGAACCTCGGCATCGGCGGCTATTCGGAAGTGTCCCATGCCAAAGCAATCAAGCTTTCCGAAACCGTGGCCGCTCCGCATGGCGCAGTCCTGCACGTCCACACCGTGGAGCAGGAAGCCGGAGCCGGTATCAAGGAACTGGCCATGCTGATTCACCGTCCGACCTGTAGTACATGTGGAACCATCAAACGCTACCAGTTCAATCGCGTGGCGCTGGAACATAAATACGATGTGATGGCCACGGGGCACAATCTCGACGATGAAGCGGCCCGCCTGCTGGGCAACGTGCTCCGCTGGCAGGAAGAGTATTTGGATAAGCAGTCCCCCAACCTGCCGGCATCCCTTGACGGATTCGCCAAGAAAGTGAAACCGCTCTTTCGCCTGTCCGAGCGCGAATTGGCGGCCTACTCGGTCTTGAACCGGATCGACTACATCGTCGAAGAATGCCCGATGGCGAAAGGCGCCAGGACGTTGCTCTACAAGGAAGTGTTGAATCGGCTCGAAACGGAATCGCCCGGCACCAAGCAAGCCTTCTATTGCGGGTTCCTCGACAAACAGCGGAAGCCGGAAGCCTCCCCTCAGGCTACAATGGCCGAGAAAGATCAGGCTATGCTGCACCCCTGCTCCGTCTGTCAGCAACCGACCACCGCCGACGTCTGCTCCTACTGTAAGATGATGGCACGAGCCAAAGTCCATTCTAATTCATAAGCCCTCCACCACTTATTACTCATGGCCTGCCGTTCTCAGTTGACTCGCATTCTTAGCCTTGTCCTACTACTGTTCCTGACAGCGCACCTTCTTCCCTGCTCAGCAGCCGCATCTGATGGGCCAATATCAACCCCCAGAGGTGGCTCCGGTTGGTTGGACAGTTTCGCGCATTCCTTAAGTGGCGCCTGGCGTAGTGCTGATTACGCGGCGGTCTGCCGTGTCGTCAGATGGTCATAATACACCTGGTCAGGCGTCTGGCCGTCAAGCGCCTGATGTGGCCTGGTCTGATTGTAGAACGTCAGATAGCGCGCCACGCCCTGGTGGGCAGCCTCGATGGTCTCGTACGCGTGCAAATAGACCTCCTCGTATTTAATGCTTTTCCACAGCCGTTCGACAAACACGTTGTCTCGCCAGCACCCTTTCCCGTCCATGCTGATCTGGATGCCGTGGTGGGTGAGCAGCCCGGTGAATTCCTGGCTCGTGAACTGGCACCCTTGATCGGTATTGAAGATTTCTGGCGGGCCATAGCGGCTCACGGCGTCCTGCACCGCATCGAGACAGAAATCGGTCGTCAGCGTGTTGGACAGCCGCCAGGCCAACACCCGGCGACTGGCCCAGTCGAGGACCGCAAACAAGTACACAAAGCCTCACGCCATCGGAATGTAGGTGATATCCGCCGCCCAGACGTGATTGGGACGACGGATCGTGAGATTGCGGAGGAGATACGGATAGATGGTGTGGGCCGGATGCCGCTGGCTGAGGCGCGGCTTGCGATACAGGGCCTCAATCCCCATGCGGCGCATCAGTGTCGCCACATGCCGCCGCCCAATGGCCTGCCCCTCTTGCCGTAAGAGATCGCGCAACATGCGAGCGCCGGCAAACGGATGGTGCAGATGGAGTTCGTCGATCCGACGTACCAGGGCCAGCTCCGCTGCCGATACCGGCGTCGGGGAGTAGTACGCCGTGGATCGGGCCAGTTTCAGCAGCTGGCATTGCCGCTGCACCGGCAGTGAATGGGTCCGATCGATCATGGCTTTGCGCTCCGCAAGCCCGCCTTGGTGAGCGCCCCGGCTAAAAAATCATTTTCCAGGGCCAGTTGGCCAATCTTGGCGTGGAGGGTCTTGAGATCCGGCGTGTCCGCCGTCGGTGTGGCCCCGCCAAACACATCCGCGGCCCGCGCCAGTAATTGCTGCTTCCATTCCGTGATCTGCGTGGGATGGACCTGAAACTGCTCGGCCAATTCGGCCAGCGTCTTGTCGCCTTTGACCGCGGCCAACGCCACTTGGGCCTTAAACGTCGCTCCGTGATTCCGTCGTGTTCGCTTCATTGCCTCGCTCCTCTGGTTCGCCACCACCTGGTGGCTTCGGTGAAGCCAGGCTACCACTTAGCACACTGTCCGAATTTCCGGATCCCCCTCTCCCATCGGCACCCAAACCATAGGACTCACGACCGGGCCATTCTTTCCCCTGCGTGTTGGGACCAGCCAATCCTCAAAACTCTTCGGGGAAGCCTTCATCCCGTCGTGGATGATGACCCTTACGGAACCGATCGGCTCAGGCTGGTACCAAGGCCAACTGGCGCTCGGCGCAGAACTCGTCGCCGTCCATACTCATAGTCCGATTACAGCCTATGGGATCGGACTGACTCCGAAAATGGCCTATACCTCCACGGCGTTTGGACGGGTGCGCCCCTTCATCGAGGGAGGCGGAGGGCCCGGCGTGGACGGACTTGGGAGGGCGAGTCCCAGAACAACCAGGACAATTCAATTTTCTGGGATGGGGTGGAGTTGGCTGTGCCTACCAGATGACTCCCGCATGGGCGCTGACGACCGGCTACCGCGTCAGGCACATCTCTAACGCAGGGACTCGATCGCCCAATTCTGGGCTAAATTTTAGCCTCCCCTATCTTGGCCTCACCTATCAATTATTCTGATTCCTCCGCCTTCAGACCAGCTGACCAAGCCTATACAAAATTGAACACTTGTCACGAATGAATCGTGAGCATTCTGTGGAGCCCCCCTCTTTTGATGTGTGGTAACTCTTCAGGAATTATGATGATATGGACCTGCGTGGCAGAGGCACTTACATCACCCACTGGCACTACAAGGCAGGTCTGGTTATGTTCGAGCGCGTCCTATATGCAGTGAACCTCGATCCTTCAAGCAAGTATGGATCGCTGGAAGAACAGATCTACCTTACAAGCCAAGCCATCGCTAAAGAGGGGGGGGCCTTCATCCCTGTTTTTGCCGCAACGCTTCCAGAGAAGGAGGAACAGCGATACCGAGTTGCAGGACTGACAGTTACATCGTTGCCACTCGGACGATTCAACATCCCCACTCTTCGCAAGCTGTTACGCTTGATCGACCGGCATCGCATTGACGTAGTCCATTGGAATCTCTACCACCCCCTCAGCGGATACGCGGCAGTCTTGCGTGTCCTACGACCCAAGTTGCGGCATTACCTTACCGACCACAACTCCAGACCAACCTCTTTTCGTCCCACCCGTCATGCGCTCTCAAGCGCATGCAAGAAGCTGATGCTTGGAGGCTACTCAAAAGTTCTTGCTGTCAGCGACTATGTCTTAGAGGAGTTAGAGCGACAAGCCATTTGGCCTAACCTTGGCAGATATCACCACTTCGTAAATACAGGCCGCTTCCAGCCTGACAAAACAACACGTTCAACGATACGATGTTCCCAAGGGGCGGAGAAAGTGTTTATAGTCCTGGTCGTGGCGCACCTCATTCGGGAGAAAGGTGTGCATGTTGCTATCCAGGCGCTCAGCGATCTTCCATCCAATGTTGTACTCTGGATTGTCGGAGACGGGCCTGAACGACTGCCCCTTGAACGCATCGCCGAATCTCTCGGTCTCCGTGAGCGAATCAGGTTCTGCGGCCTGCAAGCTGAAGTGAGTCCATTCATGCAGGCTGCTGACTGTTTCGTTTGCCCCTCCTTATGGAAAGAGGCGGCAGGCCTTGTTATTCTTGAAGCGATGGCTTGCGGTCTGCCTGTGATCGGAAGTGCTGTCGGAGGCATCCCTGAATTTATTAAGCCTGGCCAAACCGGATCGCTGGTTCCAGCTGGAGATCCTGGGGCTCTCGCAGCCCATATTTTCCGGCTCTATGCATCAGAGACGGAACGGGAAGAGATGCGAGTGAAGGCCAGAGCCCTGGCTGTCTCACAGTTTTCCCATGAATCACGAGTCTCCGACGCTGTCGCCATTTACAATACAACATGCCTTGAGGTGCGGTGATGGCACATGATCTAACGAATCAGCTCGACCGTGACGGCATTGTGATACTCCCGGAATTTGTCACGGGGCCTCAACTGCGAGGAATGCAACAAGCCTTTGAAGCTCGTTTGCGAAACATGGCATGGAACGACACCGTAGGGTATGAACGTACCGAGATGTATCGCCACATGGTCCAGGATGTACTTATTCTGGACCAGGGGTTCCTCGACGCCGGCCTGCACCCACTTGTCCTCCAAATTCTCAAGGAATATATCGGCCCTCAGTTCCAGCTTGTCGAAGCAAAGGGGTGGTTATCTCTTCCGACCAAGAAAAACTTTCACGGGTGGCACGGCGATGCCTGGTACGACCAAACCACTGTTTCCACGATTCCGCGAGAAGTCAAGCTTGCCATTTACCTGACCGACGTTCGCTCAGGCGCTTTCACCTACATCAAGGGGAGCCACCGCAAACAACACCCCCGGCTTGTTCAGAGCCATGAAGTCTCACAAGTTCCCAGGGAGCAGATTATTGAAGTTCCGGGGACTGCGGGGTCGGCTGTCCTGTTTGACACCTCCGGGATTCACCGGCAGGCCACGCCCGTCTTGGAGCCCCGACAAGCGGTATTCCTGAATTATCATGACCCCAGTATCCCGCTCCAGCAAGAGGACATTGAGTATTATCGGTACCACCCTCTGCTCCTCAATGCGGCTTTTCTGGGAAACCTCACACCGGAAGCACAACGGGTCTTGGGATTTGGCGACAAGAGAAACTATCAGCACTGCTTCGAACGCCGACGTCGCCATGTATTTTTAGAGGGAATCAGCCGATCCCTTCTAGAAACCTCCCTGCAGATCAACCAAGCCCTCTATTATCCTCGGAGGGCTCTGGCCAAGGCCCGAAATCTCTTGAGTCAGTAGGAGGACTATGGGTATGGCTCTCCGGCGTAGACACCCATATGTCGAACTGCGCTGTCCACTCTATCGGAAAGAGCTCACCCTCCTCCCTACAGTTTCGGAAGGTCCCAATGCGCGCTAGACGAATATTCCTATTGGTTTCCTTTTCAGGTCTCCTGCTCGGCGTCACTGCGTTAGCGTCTGAGCTGGCACTGAGAGCTTCAGGCCACATCTCCACTGCCAGCATCCACGCCATCTCAAATAGGGACTTTGTGCGGGTGCCGGGCATGTTCGAACCGAACCAATCGGTGGAGGAAACGCCTCATCCCAAGCTTCATTACCATGCGACGATCAACTCGCTCGGCTATCGAGGGCCTGAATTTCAACAAATCAAGCCTCCTCACGTTATTCGAATCCTCTGCCTCGGGGATTCCGGCACATTCGGTCAGTTTGTGAACGATGAGGAGACGCTCTCCGCAAATCTTGAGCGGATGCTGCGACAAGAAGGGCATTCTGTCGAAGTCATCAATGGGGGCGTACCAGGCACAACTATTGTGGATCAAGTAGAGATCCTTAAACGGAGCATGAGCCTCGCCCCGGACATTGTCATTCTCACATTCAGCGAAAATGATATTACTGACTTGGACGCGGAGCCCTCTCAATTTGCGGCGCTTGCGGAAAACCGGAAAGTGAAGGGACAGACAGGGCTGAGAGCCGTCTATGAACTCGTTCGCGACACAGCCCTCTTCAATTACTTCCTAAAAGTCAGAGCGACATGGAAAACCTACTCGGCGCCCCATGCATCAACCGCGGCATTCATTTCAAATCCTGAGGACTCGGAACCCCGGCATGAACAGCTATGGGCAAATTACTCACGCCAGATGGAGACAATGATTCAGTCTCTATCCGGCAGAAATATCCGCTTTATCTTCAATGGCTATCCGACACATCAACGGATCGGAGCCGACACGTTTACGGACGATCGGAGTCGCGTTCAACTCAGCCGGGCTGAAGCCTTGGCGAGGAGTATGGGAGTGACCACGGTGTCGCTCCTTCCTTCCTTCCGAGAAACCGGACTGACCAAAGAAGAGCTCTACCATTTGCCGTACGATGGGCACGCGAATAAGATGGGGTATCTGATTCAAGCGACAGCACTCCTTCCCGCCGCACGAGAAGCAATCCGGGCCGTTCGCCCAGACTCCGGAGACTCACGGCCCTAGAAGTGAGAGGGAACCAATAGAGGCAACACCACGGAAAGCCTAATCCCTTGATATGATTCCATGCCTGCTACCCCGATCGTGAGAGAACGTCCGCCCTTTCTGTTTACTGTTGTGTTTCCCCTATTACTCCTTGCAACTATCGTTACTTCTCGTCATCCCACGTTCGCTGCCGAGCCTGATTTCGTTGGGCGTTGGAACATCACTCTTCTCGAAACACCTGGCTATTCTTCTGCCTGGTTAGAGATTAAACCCATTGGCAACAAGGTCAAGGGCGGTCAGCTGGTGTGGATCTTTGGCGGAGCTGAGCCCATTGAAGATGTTGCAATCACGGAAGACGTTCTGACCTTCTCTCACATATTTATGGGGAAGCGACTACACTTCACCGCCAGATATACAGGAGATGCTCTATCTGGAACGACAACGGACCACAGTTCCACCATTAGATGGACTGGAGTTCGTGCGCCGGAGCTACAAACACCTACCACGCTGCGGCAAGGAACGCCTGTTGCCATTTTTTCTGGCAACAATCTCCCTGGGTGGACCTTGCGTAACGGATCCTCACCCTATTGTTGGCATACCGAAGAGGGTGTCTTATTCAACGACCCATCCTGCACAGACCTGAAATCGAATACCGATTTCATGAATTTTCATCTCCATCTAGAATTTCGGCTGGACGACGAGGGCGGGAGCGGAGTGTACCTTCGAGGCCGATACGAAGTACAAATCGCCAACGATGCGGACAGGCAGCTTAGCGTTCGCTCGACCGGCGCGATCTTTGGGCATATCGCTCCGACCCTGTCGGCCGGGAAAAACCAAGGCGAGTGGCAAACACTTGATGTCACTCTCATCGGGAGAGAGGTGACCGTGCGGCTGAACGATCACGTCGTGATTGCCCATGAACAAATTCCAGGGCCCACGGGTGCCGCCCTCGACAGTGATGAAGCACGGCCGGGCCCCATCATGCTGCAGGGAGACCATGGCCGTGTGTCATTCCGCAATATCGTGATCACGCCTTTGCTTAATGAAGTCCCTTAGCGTCTCGATTCATGCAACGTTGACTCGTCCTGCACGGCGACACGGCCCTGAGTTCTTCCCTGAGTCCTCCTCTAGTAACACTGTCCTGAATTCGATCCCCCCAAAGGAGCCCGGATCTGATCACGATTGTTGCCGGCCAGAGCCCCATCAGACGGGGGTAGTGGGCTATTATGAAAATAGAAATAGAGGAAAACTATGGAAGCAAGAGCGGCTTTATTTGATTATATTTAACGGTCAAGACTTTATCAGTGATCTGATTAAGTGTCCGTGCCCCACCAGGCAATAAATCCCCACTTCTGGTCTCAAAGGAAACATTAACAACTTTCTTCCCGCAATCTTTAATAACCTGGACTGCCGGAACATAATCCCCATCACCAGAAACAATTACGGCTACATCATAAATGTCCTTCAGGTGAAGCATATCGATAGAGAGCTTCACATCTACAGCCTTCTCTGATCCAAACCGTCTAGTGCAGAGATTATAGTGAATGGTCCCTGCCCGACGAAATTCGACTTCATCATGCTGACCAACTATTCCATTTTGGAGTGTGAGCCATCCATGAAAGCGCTTCTCGATTTTACGCTGTTCATCCTCTAGATCGTGCAGAATATTCTCAGCACAAGTTCGTTCGTTTGCGGCTGCATTAAGTGCCTTGGCAAATGGATCGTGCTTACGAAGAATATTTACGAGCTTCTGATGATCGTTAATACTGTGCGGTAGATTCCATGGCCAAAAATCTACCTTGCCTACAACATACCAATAGGCTCGAAGCTTTTCTGATGAATAGCAATTCGCAGCTAAGAAGTCGAAGAATTCATGCCATCGAGCTGTCTTAGGGAGATAATCTTGCGGGTCAAATTCACCGGCAAATAGATCAATGAGCGAATGACGAAGATTCTCTCCGTCTACAAATATACAGGAGCGCATGATTTACCCAAAAAAAATGCGAGGGGCACGCAGCCCCTCGCGGTGGTATCGACCGGTCCTACCGCGGCAGGACCTATAATAATGCAATTATCGCTAGTGATTATCGTCACGTCAAGTTTTTTAATAAATGACCATCATGATCATTATTTCATAAACTTATATCATGATTGATTTGTGTCTGCACTCGGCTTATCTACTGCACGTTTCGCTTTACGGGCAACCAAATCAAGCCACGACTTGAAGTCCTCATAGCTTTCATGGCTCATCTTAGCAGGCCACTGTAGAATGACCTGGCCTTCATCTAACGTAAACGTATCGCTATTCATACCGACCTTTGGAGGGAGAGATTTAATGGGTTGAACAAATTTACCCTTCTCAGATCCTGGATTAAGTGCTTGAACCTTTGAAAGTTCATCAAGTGGAAACCCTGTATTAGTGCCTTCAACAAAGGCAAAGGCACCATCACCTGAAAATCCAGTAACACGCTTTGCTTCAAACTGAATTCCTCCGCTTGATTCCCATTGAACATAATCACCGACTACGATCTCTTCTTTATCTCCACTATTTGTCGATATAGTATCAGAATCGGTCAGCTTTGAAAAGAGAATTGTGTCCTTATATTCCCTCAGGAAGTCCCTGACAATGTTCTCATTGAAAGACCACTCGAATATAAGAGCATGTTGCACGTTCTCGTCCGAGGGAAGATCAGTGCCCCACCTCTTCCATAAGGTGTTGTGTATCTTTGGCCTTAGAGCCGCTTCTTTAATAAGCTGGTCCCGTTCAGGAGATTCTTGGCGTGTATCTAGCAAAATCCTACGGGCTTCATCAGTGAGCTGAAGCTTACGATCTTTTCCAGATCCAGAATCTTTCAAAAGCCCGAAGCTTTTCAATGCCGCAATAGCTACAAGGCCACCGCTACTTTTCTCTTTGAACCCCCACCGCTTCACCGCAATGGTTAACGGAACAGGATTCAACTTCTCCTGGGCATAAAGTTCCCGTGCTCGCCTAATTGCAGTTTCTAGCCCGATGCCAGGATAAGCAGGGCTACGCGTCCTCGCCGTCTGCTGCACTGATTCCTTCGCGTCAACAATCGCCCCATTCTTTTCTTTGGGTTCAGCCATGTTCTTACTCCTCCTGCGGAGACTATAGACTGTTTCAGAGAAAGGATCAAGCCTTAACGAGCACATTTATCAAATTTATCTTTTTACATATATCAATTTTATCTTGACTTGCATGAGATAGCATGCCATTGCGCTCTTCAGGACGAACTGCTTGGAGGGTATAGAAATGCGAAGAAGAGCCTTAGCCCCCGCGATCATGCTCACCGACGCGAGGGGCTATAACGACAAGGGCCGTCTCCTCACGCCGTGGAAAGCAGAGAGACGGCCCTTGGTGGGCACCAATTATGGCGGGGTAGCTCAGCCTGGAGAGAGCGTGCGATTGCTAATCGCCAGGTCGGTGGTTCAAGCCCACTCCCCGCCACCAATTTAATTTCATGGCTACTCAGTGCGCTAACACTGAGTAGCCGTAACCGGCAGACCCGTGAAGGCTGAGCCGATTACACCCTAGAAGGTAATCGACATTATACGCTTTCACGGACTTCTGTCAAAGGAGGTCCCGTGAATACGCTTAAACCAGAAAAGAAGCTCGCCGTTATTGCTGCCCTCACTGAGGGATGCTCTATCCGCTCAGTATCCCGCATGACTGGCGTACACAAGAAAACTATCATGAAGCTCTTGGTTGAAGTTGGTTCTCGCTGTCAACGGATGATGGATAAAACTATGCGAGGGCTGCATTTTGAGGCCGTCGAGTGTGACGAAATCTGGACCTTCGTACAGAAAAAAGAAGGTGTCATGAAAGCAGATGAGCGGAAGGCGAATCCTGAATTGGGCGACCAATACACCTACATTACACCTACATTGCGCTTGATCCCGTCAGCAAGATGATTCCGGCTTTCCACGTCGGTAAGCGTGATTCAGTGAACACGCACCACTTCATCGAGGATCTAAGCCGACGCATTGACGGCTCAACGCAAGTGAGTACTGATGCTTGGGGGCCGTACAGTCCAGCCATTGCGCGGTATTTTGGCAATCGGGCCACCTATGCCACGATCACCAAATTCTATGCTGCCGAGAATCCTGGGGCTGGTCGATATGCGCCGCCTCGCGTGTCAGGAAGTCAGATTACTGAAGTGCTCGGCATCCCTGATTACAGTAAGGTTTGTACGTCCTATATTGAACGACAGAACTTGACGCTCAGAATGAAGATAGCGCGATTTCATCGGTTGTCCTTGGCCTTCTCGAAGAAGTTGGTCAACTTGAAAGCGGCTGTGGCCTTGTACTTCTGGACGTATAATTTCTGCCTGATTCACGGATCGCTTCGCATGACACCAGCGATGGCCGCTGGCGTAACGGGCAGGATTTGGGAACTGAAGGAATTAGTCGCGTGAAACTGAAAGTAGCCCACTACCTCAGACGGGTCCTCTCTTGCAAAGAGGGGATTGACCCCGTAAGCTGCAGAATTATCTTCCCCTCCAGAACACTCGACACGAAAGCACTGGACCATGGCAAATTCTGGTCGCGACTACTATCAAGTTCTCGGCATCCCGCGCACGGCTTCGGCCGATGAGATCAAGAAGGCCTATCGCCGTCTCGCCCGCCAGTTCCATCCCGACATGCACAGTGGCGCCAAGAAGGCCGAGATGGAGAAAAAATTCAAAGAAATGAACGAGGCGCACGAAGTCCTCTCCGACCCGGACAAGCGCAAAAAATACGATCAGCACGGCGCCCAATGGGAGCAGGCCGAAGCCTATGAGCGAGCCCGCCAGGCCGCCGGAGCCCAGAACCGTGGCCAGGCTCACTCGTTCAGCGGCGAGGGATTTTCCGATATCTTTGAGAATCTCTTCGGAGGCCGCGGGCGAGCCGCCGGCCAGCACGAATTTTCGGCATCCGGGGAAGATCTTGAAACGGAAGTCGATCTGTCTCTTCGGGAAGTCCTGAGCGGTGTCACCAAACGAATCAACCTCATGGAGCCGACCCCCTGCTCCACGTGCCGCGGAAGCGGCGCGGTAAAAAACCGGCCCTGCCAGGCTTGTCTAGGATCAGGCCATCGGATGGAGTCCCATTCCATCGAGGTCAAGATTCCTGCGGGCGTCCAGAACGGGACGAGAGTCCGCGTGCCAGGGAAAGGCCAGCTCGGCATGAACGGCGGCCGTCGCGGCGATCTCTACCTGCACGTCACGCTCATGCCGGACAAGGTCTTTCGGCAGCAAGGCAGTGATCTGCATGCCAACCTGCCGGTGTGGCCATGGGAAGCCGCCCTCGGCGCCGAAGTCATGGCGCCCACATTGACCGAGCCGGTCCGCGTGAAAATTCCCGCCGGCAGCCGTGCCGAGGGCAAGCTACGCTTGAAGGGGAAAGGGCTCCCGACCGCGGCCGGAGGCCATGGCGACCTGTTCCTCACGCTACAGATTGTCCTGCCGTCCCCTTTGACCGAGGGAGAACAAAAGCTGTACGAACAACTGAGTCACTTGCGGACGGGCGATCCACGCGCGGAGCTACTGGCCGCCGCCCAACGAAGCTAGCCTCCTCCACTGTTCCTGATACAGGACTCTGCATGCCCCTCGCCGAATACGCTCTGCTGGCCTTCAGCTCTCTGTTCGTCATCGTCGATCCGATCGCGACGGTCCCGGCCTTTCTCGCCATGACGCCGCGCAATACGGTGCAGCAGCGCCTGCGCATGGCCCGCGTCGCCTGCCTGGTGATGGTCGCCGTGCTGGCCGGGTTTGCGCTGATCGGCAAATCGCTGTTTCACTTGCTGGGCATTACACTGCCTGCGATACAGGTCGCCGGGGCGCTGGTGTTGCTCCTGGTGGCATTGGACATGCTCCGCGCTCAGCGTTCACCGGTCATGGAAACCGCCGCAGAAACCGCGGAAGCCAGCGCAAAGGACGATATCGCCATCACCCCCCTGGCGATCCCCATGCTGGCGGGCCCTGCGGCCATTTCGACCGTCATCCTGCTGGACGCCCAAGCGGCCGGGTGGGCTCAGCGCGGCATCTTGCTCGCTTGCCTTGCGGTAGTCGGTCTGGCAAGCTACATTATCCTGGCGCTCGGAGCGAAGGGGGCCAAATGGCTGACCCCGATGGCTGAGAAAATTATGACGCGGCTCATGGGGCTGTTGCTCGCCGCCCTCGCCGTGCAATTCTTGTTTAACGGACTCAAGGGAGAAGGCGGGCTGTTACAGCAATAGCGCAATCTTCATCGTCATTACTCGCGAGTTTAACCGAAGGAGGACACATGCAACGATCCCGTACAGCAATCATGACTCTGACTCTCGCAGCCGCGGTGAGTCTGACAGTAGGCACGTCCGGCGTCTGGGCCGAAGGGTACGGCAAGGAAGGACATGCCGGCGGCGGACACAGCGCCATGGGTAGACACGGTATGGGCGGCATGATGCACAGCAGCGCCGGCCACCTCATCCGCCATCTCCTCAAGCATGAAAAAGACATCGGCCTCACGGCTGAACAAGTCGCCAAGCTGAAAGACATCCAGTTGAATCTAGATAAGACCCGGATTAAGTCGGAAGCGGACATCCAGATCGCGGAACGTGAGTTGAAGGCTCTGACCGACGACGAGAAGTCCGATCTCGGCGCCATCGAAACCAAGCTGAAACAGAGCGAAGATATGCAAGTCGGCCTGCGCATGACCTCCATTAAGACCAAACGCGAGGTCTTGGGCCTCCTGACGCCGGAGCAACGCGCCAAGGAAAAGGCTGAGCACGATAAGGTGATGCAAGAGCACAAAAGCAGCGGCAAGGCAAACCCGCACGGCGGAGCCAATCCCCACAAAGGCACCGGAACCCCGTCGGCTCCAGGCAGTATGTCAGCGCAATAACCTGTTTTCTGAAGGAGGTGGCCCATGAAATCTCTCACACTCATCCTCACGCTCGCCGTTGGAACAGTGTTGGCACTCGGGACCCCTGCCTGGAGTGACAAGAAGAAGAGCGAGGAAGGCGATGTCGCCACCCTGGCCAAAGAAGCCAAGATTACGATCGAGCAAGCGGTGAAAACCGCCGTGGAGAAAGTGCCCGGCATGGTCGTCGAAGCGGAGCTTGAAAAGAAACACGACAAGACGATCTGGGAAGTGGAAGTCCTCGGCGCGGACGGGAAAGTGACGGAAGTGCATATCGATGCCATCACCGGAGCCGTGATCGACACGGAAGCCAAAGACAAGAAGGACGAGAAGAAGAAAGACGGCAAGAAAGGAAAGTAAGCGCACCATGCCCAAGGAATTGAAGCTGAAAAGTCACGACCTCCTCGTTGGTCCAGGCCGGGCGCCGGCACGGGCCATGCTCAAAGCCGTCGGATTCACCGACGAGGATCTGTCCAAGCCGATCGTCGGAGTGGCCAATACCTGGATCGAGGTCATGCCTTGCAATTTTCACCTCCGGCGGTTGTCGGAGCGGGTCAAGGCCGGCATCCGCGCCGCCGGCGGGACGCCGATTGAATACAACACGATTGCCGTCTCCGACGGTATTTCGATGGGCACCGAAGGGATGAAAGCTTCGCTGATCAGCCGCGAAGTCATCGCGGACTCGATTGAACTGGTGGCCCGTGGCCACCTGTTCGATGCGGTCGTCGCTCTGTCCGGTTGCGACAAGACCATCCCCGGCACCGTGATGGCGCTCGCACGATTGAACGTCCCCTCGTTGATGTTGTACGGCGGATCGATCATGCCGGGTCGTTTTCAAGGGCACGATGTGACCATTCAAGACGTGTTTGAGGCAGTCGGCAAACACGCCTGCGGGACCATGACGAACGCCGAGCTGAAAGATCTCGAAGACCACGCCTGTCCTGGACCAGGGGCCTGCGGCGGCCAGTTCACTGCCAACACCATGGCGATCGCATTTGAGTTCATGGGCATGTCGGCCATGGGCCGCAACGGCGTACCGGCCATGGATCAGCACAAAGACGATGTCGCCTTCGAAAGCGGCAAGATGGTGATGGAACTCCTCAAGAAAGATCTGCGCCCCAAGCAGATCATCACCCGCAAGTCGCTGGAGAATGCGATCGCCGCTGTGGCGACAACCGGCGGATCGACCAATGCCGTGCTCCACTTGCTGGCGGTGGCCCGAGAGATGGGCGTGAAGTTGACCATCGACGATTTCGACAAGCTGAACCGGAAAGTCCCGCTCCTCGCGGACCTCAAGCCGGGAGGCCGATTCACCGCGACAGATCTGTTTGCCGCAGGCGGGACTACGCTCGTCGCCAAACGGTTGCTGGATGCCGGCATCTTGCATCCGAATCAGCCGACCGTGTCCGGCCGCACCATCGGCGAAGAAGCCGCCGATGCGAAGGAAACAGCCGGACAGCAGGTGTTGCGGCCGCTCTCGAATCCGATCAAGCCCACAGGCGGCCTGGTTATTCTGAAGGGCAATTTGGCGCCGGAAGGCTGCGTGGTGAAAGTCGCCGGCCACTCGATCATGAAGTTCCAAGGTCCGGCAAAAGTGTTTGAGCGCGAAGAGGATGCCTTCGCCTCCGTCAAAGCAGGAAAAATCAAAGCCGGTGATGTGGTCGTGATCCGCTATGAAGGCCCGTCAGGCGGACCGGGCATGCGCGAAATGTTGGGCGTGACGGCCGCGATCGTGGGAGCCGGGCTCGGAGACTCCGTCGCCCTGCTCACCGACGGACGCTTCTCCGGCGCAACGCACGGCCTGATGGCCGGACACGTGGCGCCGGAAGCGATCAAGGGTGGCCCGATCGGCGCAGTCAAGAACGGCGATACGATTACGTTCGATATCGCCAAACGACGGCTGGATGTGGCGCTCACGGATAAAGAAATCAAAGCGCGCCTCAAGACAGTCACACATCCCAAGCCGCGATACACCACGGGCGTCATGGGCAAATACTCGCGACACGTGTCCTCAGCGTCAGAGGGAGCAGTGACCAGCTAGCAAATCAGGATTTGTGCGTGTGATGTCGGGGCGGAACACCTAACGTGTTCCGCCCCGTCTGTTTCAGCTCTTCAGGAAATCGAGTAGGTCAAGAGCCTGGGTTTTCGACCTATCGCGTCGCGTTCCCCTTTCCAAGGCCTCCCCTTCGTAAGGGGAGGAGAGGTGGGGTCGAGTTTCCGCAGGCGGATGCGCGCTCGTGTCAGCCGTGCTTGTTCGCGTGGCCGCCCCCCGGCTCCGACCTCCCCTCGCCCCTCCTTACGAAGGAGGGGGAATCATCCAGGATAGCGGGCGGCAATCCGAGCGGGCGACCTCGTGCTCTTACCCACAGGAAATCCGGAAGCGTCTTCGTGTGAAAGGCCGGTGGCTGGCCCGGATAGGCATAGGCTCTCGCGTCTGCTCCTACCGCTCCTTCATACGCCCGCGCATCTCCAAAATCATGCCATCCAGATCGGCCTCGGCCTTGCTTCGATCACTGACCAATTCATCCAAGTTATAGGTACGAGGTGCGGGAGGAGTTGTGAGCGGCTGAACAGGCCCCCTCTGGTTTTTCGGGCTGACCAACTTGGGTGCTGGAGTCTGGTTGGGCACTGGCCGAGGAGCTGGGATGGGTTGTGGCATCGGGGGCTGGACCATCGGCACCTCGGCCGCCGCACGAGTTGGCCCTGATGGGGAGAGCGCTGGCAGCGGACCTGACGCAGTACCCTGCTCGCGCAACCACTGTCTGGCTACTGAAGATTTGAGCGAGAAGCTGATGCTAGTGATCGGCATGCCATCAGGCGCCACGCGGGCGATCGCCGTATTGACCCCGATCATATGTCCTTCACTGTCGACGAGCGGGCCGCCGGAATTCCCCCGGTTCAAACTGGTCTCCGTTTGGAAGACATGTTTCCCCTTCACGCCGTTGAAATTATCAACTTCGGCGCTGATCACTCCCGTCGTCAGGGTCCACAACCCTCCCTGTTCAGGGTGGCCGATCGCGATCACGCGGTCTCCGATTTTCGTCCGATCCGAGTCGCTCAGATCGATGACTGGAAGCGGAGCCGCCATGCCCTCAAGCTTGAGCAATGCCAAATCCAGCGGGGCAGAATAAGCCACCAGCTTGGCGCGCACCATGCGGGCCAGGTCGGCTTTGGTATCACCGCTCACGCGGACCGGCTTCAAGAACACGGAAAGTCGCGGATAGGGCTTTCCCGTTTTCTCTTCAATGACCACATGCGCATTCGTCAGCACGATGCCGTCGGCCTGGATGATCGAGCCCGTTCCCCCGCTGCCGCCCTTTCCACTGTCGGAATGGCCCATGACCATGACGACTGCCGGTGAGGTCTGTTCATAGACCTCACGTGGGGTCAGCTCCTTCGCTTCAACTCTCATTTGCCCCTGGCCAATCAGAGCCACGAGGAAGATCAGTGCATATCTCATCAATTTCTCCTATCTTTCAATAGTCGTCATATCGGAGAGCGATCCTTCCCCTTGCCCGCTACATCTACCGCAGACCTCCGTTGCCCAATATTATATGGCTCAACGAACAGAGACGCCAGGCGTTGACCAACAGACAATACGACAGCGAGTGGGGAAACTTGAGAAGTGACCTATTGGCGCTTGAAGAAGTCGGCGACCATCTCAACTACGTAGGTCAGTTGGGCGTCGCTGAGTTCAGCGTAGATGGGAAGGGACATGACTTCTTCGGCGGCCCGTTCGGATACGGGAAAGGCTCCCTTCCGATAGCCAAGATCCTGGTAACAGTTCTGCAAATGCATCGGGAGCGGATAATAGATCTCGGTTCCGACGCCCTTCTCTTTCAGATGAGCCCGAAGCTCGTCTCGCTTCGAGACCCGCACGGTGTACTGATTGTAGACGTGAAAATTGCCCGCCTTCGTCGATGGCAATGTCACCCGATCCAGCAAACCCGCCGCTCGAAATAACTGGTCATACCGGGCAGCATTGCGCCGGCGGCCTTCCGCCCATTGATCGAGATACTTGAGCTTGATATCGAGCACGACGGCTTGTAACGCATCCAACCGGCTATTAATCCCGACCGCTTCATGAAGATAGCGTACCCGGCTCCCATGCACACGCAACATGGCCAGCGCATCCGCAAGCCCCTGATCATTGGTCGTGATCATCCCGCCATCGCCGAACCCGCCAAGATTCTTCGAGGGGAAAAAGCTGAAGCAGGCAGTATCTCCCAACACCCCGGCGCGCGTACCGCCCTGTCCGGCCCCGATGGCCTGACAGGCATCTTCGATGACATGCAGCTTCTTTGCCTTGGCAATCTGGTTGATGGCCGGCATATCGGCGCATTGACCGAAAAGATGGACTGGGGTAATCGCTTTCGTGCGAGAAGTCACCGCACGTTCGAGTTGCGCAGGATCAAGATTGAACGTATCAGGCTGAATATCGATAAAGACCGGCTTCGCACCCAACCGAGACACGGCGCCGGCTGTGGCGAAAAATGTAAACGGAACCGTGATGACTTCGTCGCCTTGCCCCACTCCCATCGCCATAAGTGACAGCAGCAACGCGTCGCTTCCCGAGGCACAGCCGATGGCATAGCGGGCACCGACATACTTAGCCAGAGACTCCTCAAAGGCCGCCACGCGCGGACCGAGGATAAACCCCTGCTCGTCGCAGACCGTTTGGACCGCGGACATGATCTCGGCCCGAAGAGGCTGAAACTGCGCTTTCAAATCGAGCAAGGGCACATTCATCGAATCCGCTCCCCGTATGCATCGCAGCACTAGCCCTTCAATACCTTGCGCCTCGGCAGAATGCAAGAAGAGAATTGGATCCGCCGGCCGCCAGTCCTCAAAAGGAGAGGGAGAGGGATTGGAGTTATTCTCTTCTTGAGCCTCGCTCCGATTTCAGATGTCTTTTCTCTATCCCAGGTTTTCGAGTACAATCAGTTCACGCATAACGAAAACCAGGATCGCCGGTCGCGCAGCACCGGACTGGGAGGTAAAAAAGATGTCGTCCCTCGCAACAGCGCATATCCGACTGGACAATGCGGGTATAGCCTGGATCGATGACTCGAACGTCAAGGTCATCGAAGTCGCCATGGATAAGCTCGCTCACGGGTGGAATCCTGAAGAAATCCACGTTCAACACCCCCATCTGTCGTTAGCCCAGATTCACGCGGCTCTCTCCTACTACTATGACCATCAGCGCGACATCGATCGAGCGATCGAACGGGAGCTGCGGGACGTCGAGCGCATGGCGCAGGAAGCCAGCCAATCCACCTTGCGGAGGCGGTTACGCGCGCTGGGCCAGCTCCCTTGAGTCTCACCCTCTACATGGACGTCCATATTCCCAAAGCGATTACCGACGGACTCCGTGTCCATGGGGTGGATGTCCTCACCGCGCAGGAGGATGGAGCCGCGCGTCTTCCCGATTCCGAGTCGGCCGATTGGGTCAACCAGGTCGAATACTTGCCCCTTCGCTAAGAAGATCCCTCTTCCTTTATAAGACGCTTCCGGATTTCGTGCAGGGACATGAACGAGGGTGCACACTCGGATCGATGCCGGCCATCCCTTCTCGCAGCAACATTGACAGCGCCACCCGCCTCTGTTAGCGTTTGCTCCAGCGCCATTATCCATCTTAGATTCAGCACCTCTCGCACCTCCAGGAGAGAACAATGAGCACGATTCAGATCAAAACGCCCTCTCCTGACCAGAGCCTTCCGTTAGTGAAGGAGGCGCTGGAGATGGAGAAAAAACTCACGCGTGACAGCCTGAAGACGACGGAAGATCGAATCGCAACACTCGCCAGGGAACTCGGAGTCGCCCCCGCCCAAGTGCTGGAGGGTACCGCCACCAGAACAGAAGAGAACGAACAGGCGCTGCTAGAGTTGGAAGGCGAACTGGAGCTTCGCCGGACTTTACAAAACACCCTTGGACATCTCGACCAGCTCGAAGTATGCCGATAGCGGACTATGCGACACACATTCGATCCGCAATCCTAGAAACTCCGCACGTTGTCTCGCACTCTCTCGCCTATGAAGACCGCCCACCGGTTGCCGGAATCGTGAGAGGCTCAGCGGCGTTTGCCGACGGATCCGTACTGCACTTCAAGGAATTTCTTCAGCTAAGTCCCACCGTAACTCGGCTTAAATACGCCTATCAGTATGTGGCAGGTGAGGGCAGCCTCATTTTTCGCTACGACAACGCCAGGGACCCGGCCGCGCGCCGCCTGTCCTCATACCCACACCATAAACACATGCGCGACAACCTCCATGCCTCTTCTGGTCCCACGCTCACAGAAGCCCTGCACGAAGCCGCTACCGCGGGGAAACGCTTGGGGAAATGACTCCCGGTACATTTCCTATTTCTTTCATCCCCTCCTTCGTAAGGAGGGGCGAGGGGAGGTCGAAGACTTGGGGCCATGCAGACAAGCACCGCACACGCGCGCACCAACCTGCGGAGACTCGACCCCACCGTCCCTCCCCTTGCGAAGGGGAGGCATCGGAAGGGGGAGGACGACGCAATATACCGAGCTCCAGGCGCTTGACCCACTCGATTTCCTGAAGAGCCGAAATGAGAGATGGCCGGCTTAGCGAAAGTCACGCCGCTGGAAGATGATACTCGCAGATATCAGCAGAAAGGCGACATAGGTCAACCCGTACACCACAATAAGCACAAGGTCCGTTCCAGATACCTCAATATGGTGAATGACATTCCCCTTGAGGTTGAATCGCTCTAAATTCGGCAAAATATAATAGAGCCCGGTGACCACCGCGCGCATGCCTTCATCCATCTTCTCTCCGAAGGTCTTGAGATCCGCCGTCAGGTGGCCGATCACGTAGGTGGCCAGCGTGAAAATGGCGCTGAGCGTCGCGCTCGTGAAGGTAGAACACAACAGGGCTACCGCCGTAATGACCATGAACTCGATAAAGATCAACCCCAGCGCCTTGAACAACACACTCTCAATCGGCACCCCTTGCGCGGAGAGTACCAGCAGCAGCCCCCCGGCCATGATCAGCGTGTTGACGAAAAGGGTCAGTGTTAAACCAAGGTATTTGCCGACCAAAAATTGGTAGCGCGCGACTGGTTTCGACACGATGGTATAGATCGTTTTTTTCTCGATCTCTTTGTTGACAAGTCCGATTCCGACAAAGATCGCGATCAGCACCCCGAATATATTGATACTCCCAAGCCCCACATCCAGCAACAAGCGATGAAACTCTCCCAGCGTCAGCCGCATCAACAGCAACGAACTCCCGATCATCAGCAGCGCAAACACCAGCAGATTGTAGAGCAACTTGTCGCGCAAGTTCTCCCGGAACGTATTGAGCGCAATCGATAAGACCTTCATACCCGCGCCTCCACAGGTGACTGCACGCCTTTGGCTTTACGAATGAACAGGTCCTCCAGCGATGCCTTATGAGGAGTCAGCGAGACCAGCTTGGCATGAGCCGCCCTAATAACTTCAAGGGACTCATCGACCTGACGCTGGTTACTCAGCACGACCATGACTCGTTCCCCGTTCAACACCACCTTCGTTGCCAAGACACGCAGATGCTCCAGACCTTCTGGCGAAAGCCGATCGATGACCATCTCCACTTCTTGCGTAGCTCCCTGTTCGATCAACTCAGACACCTGTCCACAAGCCACCAATCGGCCCTTCATGATCATCGCGACTCGATCGCAGAGCAACTCGGCATCGTGCAAAATGTGCGAGCTGAACATAACCGTCTTGCCTGATTCCTTGAGGCGTAAAATGAGGTCGCGCACTTCCTTCCGTCCGATCGGATCAAGCCCGGACATTGGCTCATCTAACACGACCAGTTCCGGGTCATTGATCAAGGCCTGTGCAATTCCCACCCGCTGCAACATACCTTTGGAAAATTTGCACAGCTGAAGATCCCGCGCATGGGTCATCCCCACCAGCTCAAGTAACTCATCCACGCGCTTGTCGAGGGTCGCTCCCCATAGACCAAACAGATGGCCATAGAAGCTGAGAAATTCCCGACTTGTCAGATAGTCATAGAAATAGGGAGACTCGGGAAGAAACCCGAGTTTGGCTTTCGCGGCCGGATCGCCGACCGGATGGCCAAAAATCCTAGCCTGCCCACTGGTGGGATAGATGAGCCCCATCAACATCTTCAGCGTGGTCGTCTTTCCAGCGCCGTTTGGGCCGAGAAACCCGAACACCTCGCCCCGCCGAACATCCAATGACAACTGATCCACCGCCGTGACGCGCCGGCCCCAGAAGCCGACACGAAACACTTTACGGATATCTACGATTTGGACAACCTGGTCCGTGACAGGAAGCATGATGGAGACCTACCTCTTATCCAACCTGAAGACTTTAAGCCGTTTGGAATGCGTGCTGCTTGAGATCTCTCCCGTTTGAGCGTCTACGTTGTAGGCTCCGCCGAATGGCTCATCCGGGATCTGGCGGACCTCTCCGCTCATCACAAGATCGTTGAGTGCCTTGGGTAAACGCCCATGTTTGTCACGATAGGCATCTCGCGCCGATTCAAGCTTTTGGATATCGCGTTCGATTATGATTTCTTTTACTCGATTTTCCAACACTTCACGCATTTCTCGATCCTGAGTCTGATGCCACAGGGCCTTGAGCAGTTGGAGCGCTACCTCCGGGCTGCTTGACTCCGCATACATTCGGCTCGCCAGCCCCGGCAAATAACTTGGTCCACCCGGTAGCTTTGCAGCGGCCGCCATGTAGTCCGCCCCTCTGGCCGCATCACCAAGAATGAAATAACAGTTATAGCCGAGGAGAAACGGCAGGCTCCAGATAGTCGGGTTCGCAGCAAACCCTTTCTCAAGCAATCGATTGCTTAGATCCGTCCTATTTGCCAAACTCTCCAGAACAACCCCCCCCACGTAGTAGGCGTAATCATAATGCGGATCAAGCGTAGTAATGACGTCCAACGCGTGATAGATCCATTCATACTCGTCGGCTGTGGTTTTCTTTTTCCCGAGCACCTGCAGGAGCTGGAGCCAAAGGAGATCTGCCCCAACGTGCTGGTAGCCAAGAAGCATTGGCTTCAAGTACTCTCCACGGGGCAACTGAGCCAACTCTTCAATACGGGTGACGTCACGATCCAGTCGTTGGTCGAGAGTCCGCTGAAGGGCAATAAGTGTAATAAGTCCGAGAACGGCAAGAGCGCAGCAAATCGCCAACGAAGCCGAGAGACGTAGTGGGTCCGCCAAGTGAGAATCTGTTGGAACTTTGCTTGAGGTCATCACAAGAGAAGGTCCTGAAAACAGCCTGGCCCGCCAGTTGTTACACCGGCGGGCCAGAACTGCACGCTTCACACCGGCCTAGAACACACCAGTAACACAGTCTTGCGCACCGGTACCATCGGCCGATGCCCACACAGAAAGGTTGGCATCACCATCCAAATTACTCATAGCCGTTGCTCTAAATCCGGCTGCTGTAGGAGTGGCATCCGTGGTCCCAGGTTCTTGAGCAATGTTTGGCGCAGGGGTGGCAGCTGGGCCCTGACACGATGTCATTGAGGCTGCATATGTCCCCGTAGAGTACTGATAAAGCACGTTACCAGTGGGCTGAAAACCAAGACTCGTAAACGTTCCCTGTGTGATTCCAGGTCCTCCCGCAGCACCAACACACCAACCAGTAGCAGCTGCTGGAGTATTAACAGGCGCAGCAGGAAGCAACCAGCTCTGCGGTGAAGATTTTTGACCTGCTGCTGGGGGAGTACCGGCAATTGGCCAGAGCGCCACTGTCAAGAAACATCCCCGCTCACCCTGCCAGGACACTTCAGAGGTTTTGATCGCCATCAGGTTCGTCTTGGCCTCCGACTGCCGCGACTTCATCTGATACTGCAGGAAGTTCGGGATGGCGATGGCCGCCAAGATGCCGATGATCGCCACGACGATCATCAACTCGATGAGGGTGAAACCCTCTTGTTTACGCAATGCCTTAAACATCGTACTGCCTCCTGGTTGATGGTTCACTGACTGCCCTCGTTCACACTCTGCTTCTTCTTGCTACCCGAGGCGCTCGTGTTGGCGCCTACCAGGGCTATAGCAGGTTTGATGCCGGTCAGCGTTAAAGACGAACGTATCACCATCTACCTGGAAATCAACAAGTTAGAAGAAATCACCCGACTGGACGTTTATGCTCGGCGGCAACCAGCCCTTCCGCAATCTGCTCAAAACTGCCGAGAATTGGCATCTCGCCTCTTCTTCCTGCACAGAAAAAGGACAGAGTTCATATGGCTGATCCATCTTTCTCGGGAATCTGTGATCTCTGGAGAATAAGCGCTTGAGGCGGCTTCATGGAGAAGGATCTCCTTGAAACTACTCATGAACTTTGGCGGATGATCACAGGAGAATCGTTGGCTGCCTGGTTTGACCGATCGCTCTCTTTATGGATAGGGGGCGAAGTCGTCCCCTTCGTCTCTTACGAACCGATCGGAATAAATACGGCTATGAGGCAGATTATTTAGACTGTATCTTCTCTGATACGCGGCGTTTGGCTTGCTGGATACGCTCTTCGCGAGAAATAACTCCTGTAACCTTGGCACGCCCGTATCCTCCTTGGCGCTTCCGTGAGTCGAGTGGGTCAAAAACCTGGGGCTTGGTATGCTGCGTCACGTTCCCCTTCCCGATGCCTCCCCTTGGTAAGGGGAGGAACGGTGGGGTCGAGGCTCCGCAGGCTGGCGTGCTATTTGTGGGGATGCGCGCCTATGATGGCCGCCGGAAGACTCGACCTCCCCTGGCCCCTCCTTACGAAGGAGGGGGATGACGGGGCGTGGAGCGCGTGAATCCGAGGGAGCGAGTTCATTCCCTAACTACCTATAGGAAACCCCAAAGCGCCTTCTTCTCTGCCCCCTCGTCCCGGAGAAGGCGCGTCATGCTCACCGGCCGGCGCTGTCCCAAATGCCTGAGCGATGTCCTGCATTTCCTCGATGGCCAGCAGGATGTGTTCCAGCGGCAAGCGCGCCCAGCGGCGGAGCTGCTCGCGGCGCGCGCCTTCGAAGCTGGTCACGCGCCAGTCGAATTCTGATATGGGCGCTTTATTGTCCGGCATCATCTTCCAACCTCATGCGCAAGTGTTCGATATCGATCCTGTCCTGTTCCCGGCCCGCCGCTTCCTTCATGGCAATCAGCGTTTGCATGCTAATACCACGAGGGAGGTCTGTTCCGTCTGGCAGGTCTATTCGGTCGGTCTGGGAATCGAGTGGGGCACGTATTTGAGGCTTGGGCTCGTTTCCGCACATGTGAATCATCACGGCACCTGTTGGGCTGCGTGCTTCACGCGCACAATCTGCACGGTGCGGGTCTCGACGAGGACACGATAAAACACGATGTAATGCGGATGCACGACCAACTCGCGTAACCAGTCTGGCAAGCCTGGCCTCCCTTGGCGGCCAAGCTCGGGATGCTGGGCCAGTAGCGTGGTCTTGTCGCGGAGCTCTTTACCGAAGCGCTTCGCACGGATTGGGTCATCCTTGCCGATGTAGCGCACAATGGCGCGCAAGTCCTTGTGGGCCATTGACCGCCATTCAAATGTGGTAGGACTGAGCCGTCATGCACGGTGAGGCTTCGGCAAGCCGGCAAGATCGGCGTCCAGATCGGCCAGCACATCATCGTGCGGGAGACTCGGGCGCGGGTCGTCGATGGACGCCTGAATCTCGGCGGCAAGCCACTGGTTATACGCGGCGGCTTCGTGCGCGCCGCGCATGGCTTCGGCACGATTGTGCCGGCTACGGGTCATGCCCTTTTGGTCAGGGTTCCAGTTGGTGGCGTCAAGCTGCGCCACGGCAATGCCGACTGCCCGCAAAACGATCAGCGCGGAAGCGGGATTACCAAAACGGCGCGGCTCAGTGCTGCGAGTCTTCACCAAAAAAGCGCCGTGCCCGCTGCGGGTGGCGATTTCAACGAAGAAGCCACTCCCCTGCCCTTTGAGAGTGACACCCACCACGCCACCGGCGTTGGCTGTAGCACGTAGCTGCTCTAACGTCATCCTGTGCATAGCAGACTCCTTTGCATAAACCTGGAGTTCAGCAACGTCATCCTAGACTCGTGGGGTTAGGGTGCCGCCTGCGGAGGCTGTCTCTTCTCTGCGACACGACGTTTGGCTTGCTGGATACGAACTTCCTGAGAGGGGTCACCCATGCCGTGATCCCGGAATCGCTGCAACAGTTTTTCGTTCAACGGATCAAGCTCCAGTGAATGGAGCCAGGCTTCCTTTGCGTCCGACAGCTTCTGCTGCTTCACATAAATCTCGCCGAGATGCTCGTAGAGAACCGGATCGTCGCCCACCAGCGCGACTGCGCGCTTGATCTCGGTCAGCGCCTCATTGAATTGCCCGGCCTTATAGAACGCCCACCCAAGGCTATCGACATAATATCCGTTGTCGGGCTTGAGCGCGACCGCCTGCCTGGTCAACGACAAGGCCTGCTCCACCTTGACGCCCCGCTCTGCATAGCTATAGCCGAGATAATTCAAGGCATCGGCGTGGTGCGGGTCCAGACTCAGGGCCAACTCCATCGACTTCACCACATCGTCAAAGCGATTGAGCTTATCGTAGGCAGTCCCCAGGTTGAAATGCAGATCCGCATTCTTCGGGTGATGGCGAAGGCCTTCTTCAAAGGCACTCAAGGATCTCTCGAATTGCTCCGCCTGGAGGTGCGCAAGCCCCAGCACAATAAAGGGTTCCGGCTGCTTGGGATTGATCCGCGTAGCCTCCGTCAAGTGGGCGATCGCAGCAGGATAGGCTTTGAGCCGATACTGCAACACTCCAAGATGCATGTGGCTGTCAGCATACGAAGGATCGAGCTGAATATTAAACTGATACGCCTCCACCGCCTTCGGGAACTCTTTCGTCTCCTCATAGAGATAGCCGAGATAGTCTCGCACTTTGAGTTCGGCAGGCCGCGCTTTCAGCACCGCCTGGAGCAGCTCAATGGCCTTGGGAAATTCCTTTTTCTCTCCGTAGATCAGTGCCATCCTGAGCTGAGCATCGAGGTCGCCAGGCTCTTCGGCCAGCATCTTGTCGAGTTCTGCGAGACCTCCGGCGTAGTCCTTGGTATTAACGTAGAGCTGGATCAGATGTTGACGGATATCCTTATTATTGGGATTCACCCGTTCCAGGTATCGTTTGAGCACCGCAATCGCTTTTTCCCGTTCCTGCCGGGTTTCATACAGGGAGGCCTGAGCAAGGTACGCTGGTTCAAACGCCGCATTGACCGCGATGGCCCGTTCGAAACTTGCCAACGCCTCATCCTGCTTGCCTGATTCGAGGAAGATCCGCCCGAGGTAATAGTGCCCGATGGGCGACTCCGGCGAGACTTTCAATCCCTGCTTCGCGGTCTGCTCGGCCTCTGCCAGCCGCTTCTGATTGACGAGGATAATCGCTTTGGGGAAATAGGCATCGCCCTGTCCTGGGTCACGCTCAATCGCCAGATCCAATAGGCGAAGCGCTCGATCCGGCTTGCCGGCGCTGGCGAGAATGCCGGCCATCTGCGTCAACTGTTGGGCATCCTGACCGGTCCCTTCACCGACTTCCTCCGCATAACGAGCCGCATTGGCCAGGTCACCTAAGCCGAAATAGATCCCGGCCAGTCGCGCTTTGACCGAGCGCGAGTTCGGGTCGGTCTTGAGCACGGCGCGATATTCTTGGATCGCCTTCTCATTGTCCTGCGCCAGCTCTGCCTGATACCCCAGCATGAAATGATACGACGCTGAAGCGTCCGCAGCCGGAGCCACGGCCGGCTTTTTCGGCGCCGCGCCGGCTGACACCGTTTCCTGCGGATGCGGCGCCGCCGCGCAGGCCACCACCACGAGAGGAATGAGGATGCCCAAGAGTCCACGCCCCGCGCACAGCGGCATATGACCAGGGGACAACAATGAGGAGGCGACCGAAGAGCAGAGTCGTGTATTCACAGTAGCCTTGGGGGAAAAGGACTCGGAGTGCATCGTCAGTTGTGAGGAATTATACCGACAGGAGAAAAGACCCGTCAAACGACTTCACGATTCGCGATTGTCGAGGCTTTCGAACTTCGCAAACCGATCATGGAAAAAGAGATCCCGCTTTCCGATCGGACCGTTTCGATGCTTGCTGACAATGATGTCGGCAATGCCCTTCCGCTCGGAATTCTGGTCATAGACTTCTTCGCGATAGATAAACATCACGACGTCGGCGTCCTGCTCGATCGCGCCGGACTCACGCAAGTCGGCCAGCATCGGGATCGGCGGCTTCCTCGCCTCCACGGCGCGGCTGAGCTGCGAGAGCGCCACCACCGGCACATTCAGCTCTTTCGCCAACGCCTTCAGCGACCGGGAGATGTCGGAGATCTCCTGCTGCCGCGACTCGGAATCACTCCGCCCCTGCATGAGCTGGAGATAGTCCACGATCAGAAGATCCAGCCCCTTCTCCGCTTTGAGACGGCGGGCCTTCCCGCGCATCTGCTGGACGGTAATCCCACCCGTATCATCAATATAGATCGGCGCTTGCTCCAGCCTGCCTGCGGCTTCGGCCAGCCGCCACCAATCTTCTTTTTGCAGCTTACCCGTCCGGAGTCCGTGCGAATCGACCCGCGCTTCCGAGCTCAACATACGCAACACTATTTGCGGCTTGGACATTTCGAGACTGAAAATACCAACCACTGCCTTGGCGTGGATTGCGGCATGCGTCGCAAACCCCAAGGCCAGACTGGTCTTGCCCATACTGGGACGAGCTGCCACGATGACGAGATCGGACGGCTGAAGCCCCGCGGTAAGATCGTCCAGATCGTAGTATCCCGTCGGAACTCCCGTAACATGCTCTTTCCGCTTCGACAGCTTGTCGACGAGATCAAGACTCTCTTTGATGATGTCGTTGATCGGAGTAAACGATCGTTCCAGTTTGCCTTGGGCGATACTGAATACGGAGCGCTCGGCAAAGTCGAGTAGATCGTCAATGGAAGTCGTCCCTTCATAGCCTTTTGTCAGCACTTCCGTCGAAGTGTGAATGAGCTCCCGTGCCACCGCTTTGTCGCGCACAATCTTGCAGTGATACCGGATATTCGCGGAACTGGATACCGACTGGACCAACTCAGCAAGAAAGGCCGCGCCTCCGATCGACTCCAGCTCCCCCTTCGCTTTCAACCGTTCAGTCAGCGTGATCTGGTCGATGACTTCCCCGACATCGGATAAGTCGAGCATCGCCCGATACACTTTACGATGGGCCGTGCGGTAGAAATTCTCTTCGACGAGCAGTTCCATCGCTTTCGGCATGGCCTGGTTGTCCAGCAGGATAGCGCCCAATACGGACTGCTCCGCCTCAAGATTCTGCGGCGGCAATTTCGGCTGGGAAAGATCGACGGTCGCGAATGGCTTCATGACGTCCTCTTCGATCCCTTTCGGGTCTGTTTGGACGCATTCGCCCCTGCTACGCTTACGGATGACTGCGCTTGCAACCCACGAAACAGACGATCAACGTTTAACGCAAAACCCGTGGATGGAATATTCCGTCCGAACCGGCCAATGAGATGGTCGTATCGTCCCCCACCTCCCAATTCAACCCCGACTCCTTCAGCAAAGACGTCAAACACCACACCATCATAGTAATCAAACCCGCGAAACTCACCCAAATCAAGAATGAGGACGTCCTGATGCCCCGCTTGACACAAGAGCTGATAGACCGTCGCCAACCGAATAAGCGCCTGAGTGGCAGACTTGTCGCCTGTCGCAAGCACTCGACCTCGGTCCAACACCTCGGCCTGCCCGCACAGCTCGGGTGCCTCTAAAATGGAGCCGGCATACCGCGCTGCCACCTGTTCACCGGTAAGAATTTCTTGCAGACGAGGAAGATCTTTGCGAGCCGCAGCCTGCTCCGCTCGTTTCTGTCCGCTGGGAGATAGCCCTGCCCTGACCAGCAATCCCTTAAAAAACCCGACATGCCCGAGTGAGATCTTGAAGGAGCGGAGGCCGACCTGCTTCAAGCACTCGATCATCAGGATGAGCATCTCACTGTCGGCAGCAGCATCATCCGCCCCGATATACTCTGCGCCGACTTGAAAAATTTCCCGGTCGCGCCCGGCATGCTCCGGCTCATAGCGAAACACAGAGGTGCGATAGGACACGCGTAACGGCAACTGAGTGCCCATCATGCCCATTGCCACGGTTCGTGCGATCTGAGCGGTCGCGTCCGGTCGCAAGAGCAGAATACGGCCGGTGGTGCGATCGGCAAACTTGTAGCATTTCTCAATCAGCTCAGGCTCCAATCCGGGCGTGAGCACATCGAGATATTCAAATGTCGGCAGAATGATTTCGTCGTAACCCCGACGCGTCAGACGTCCCAGTAGTTTGGACTCGAGCGCTCGGACTTGTTTTGCCGCGGCAGGCAGAATGGTCGCCATCCCTGACGGGACCAGCGACCGGTCACGCAAGGGATGGGTCTGACCAAGATCAACGCGCGTCTTCGAAGAGGCAGGAGGCATAGCAACCGATGCGCGTCTACGACCGTTAGGAGAGATTTGCTACTTTGACCGACAGAATATTGGAGCTGGATTTGATCTTGTCCAGCGCGCTCGCCGGGAACACGGTATCCGAAGCAATGATCAACAAGGCGTTTCCGCCGCGCTTTTCGAGGGCGCACTGCATGCGGACGATATTGATATTGTTCTCGCCGAGCACATGTCCCACCATCCCGATCACCCCGGGCCGATCGACATTGTGAATGAACAGCATGTGTCCCTCAGGAACCACTTCAACCTTAAAGCTGTCGATCTCGACGACCCGGGCGTCCTTCTTATGATAAAGCGTGCCTGCCACCTGGTGCGTGGCCTTTCCCGCTTCAACCTTGACGCGGATCAGGCTGGTAAAGTCGCCGGCGTCCGTACTCTTGATCTCTTTCACTTCGATGCCCCGCTCTTTTGCCACGACCGGAGCATTGACGTAGTTCACCGGGTTTTCCATGATCGGCGTCAGCAAGCCTTTCAACACACCGATCGTCAGCGGCGCGATCGAAAGTGTCGCGACTTCCCCGCTATATTCCACTGTAACCCGTTCAATTCCACCTTGACACAATTGAGACAGCAGGGATCCCATTTTTTCCACGAGCGTGAGATAGGGCTGCAACCGCGGCAACAGCTCCGGTGCAATGGACGGAATGTTCACCGCCCCCCTGGCCACACCCTTCGTAAAGTAGTCGACCACCTGCTCGGCGATCCCGACCGCGACGTTTTCCTGGGCTTCCGTCGTCTGAGCGCCGATATGCGGCGTGCAGATAAAATTATCTAAGGCTAAGAGAGGATTGTCGGCCTTGACCGGCTCCTCTTCAAACACGTCAAACGCCGCAGCAGCCACCTTCTTGCTCTTCAATGCCTCGACGAGGTCGACTTCGTTGATGATGCCACCGCGGGCGCAGTTTACGATCATCACACCGGGTTTCATGGTGGCAATGGCCTGCGCGTTGATGATGCCCTTCGTTTCAGGCGTGAGCGGCGTATGGACAGAGATAATATCGGCGCTCTTGAACAAATCAGGCAACGCCATCATCGTCACGCCCATTTTCTCCGCTCGATCCGCAGCCAAATAGGGATCGTATGCGATCACTCGCATACCGATTCCTTGCGCCATTTTCGTCAAGTGGCCGCCGATTTGTCCGATGCCAACGATGCCGAGCACCTTATTGTAGAGCTCGACCCCCATGAACTTGTCCTTCTCCCACTTGCCAGCCTTCACGGACGCGGTGGCTTGTGGAATCCGTCGGCTCATCGCGCAGATCATAGACATCGTATGTTCGGCCGTGGTGACGGTATTGCCGCCTGGTGTATTCATGACGACAATCCCGCGCTTCGTGGCCGCCGGCGTATCGACGTTGTCGAGGCCGGAGCCCGCACGCCCTACGATCTTCAACTTCGGCGCTGCCGCGATCAGCTCATCGGTGACCTTGGTACCGGAGCGCACGATCAACCCATCCGCGTCCTGAATCTCTTTAAACAATTCCTCTTTCGGCATTTTCGATTTCACCACCACGGTGAAACCAGCCTTTTCAAGGAGTTCGACGCCCTGCTTCGATAAACTGTCGCTGATCAGGATTTTCATGAAGACCTGCCTATTTCGCCATCAAAATTTCTTGCGCTTTACCCACTCCGCTGCCCAACTTCACAGAATGGCCAAGCCCCTTCAGGACCATCTCTGTCGCAGCCACGGCCGTAATCACGTCAAATCGATCGGCATAGCCCATATGAGAGAGACGAAACACTTTGCCCTTCAACTGGTCCTGCCCGCCGGCTGCGGTAATGCCATATTGAACACGGAGATTCTTATAGATGGCCTGCCCATCCACTCCATCCGGCGCACAGACCGTCGTCAACGCATCACTCGGTGAATTCTTGGGGAACAGCGCCAATCCTGCAGCCTTCATCCCTTCACGCATGGCGTGGGCCAACTGCCCCTGCCGCGCAAACATCTTATCGAGCCCCTCGCCCTTCATGATTCTGAACACTTCCTGAAGACCGATAATCAAGGACACCGTCGGCGTAAACAACGTCTGATTCTTGGCCTGATTCTCACGTTCTTTCTTGAAGTTGAAATAGAACGACGCATTCTTGGCTTTTTCCGCAAATGCCCAGGCCTTGTCGCTGACGCTCACGAATGCCATGCCCGGCGGAAGCATAAGGGCCTTCTGCGAACCGGTAATGACGACATCCAATCCCCATGCATCCGTCTTGATGTCGAATACGCCCAACGCGGTAATCGCATCGACGACCAAAATCGTATTCTCATACCCTTTGACAATCTCGCCCAGCGCCTTCACGTCGTGCGACACTCCGGTCGACGTCTCACTGGCCTGGACATAGACCGCCTTAATCGAGGGATCGGCGTTCAACGCATCGGCGACCACTTTCGGATCGACCGCATCGCCCCACTCGACCTTGATTTCCGTGACCTGCACTCCAAATGCTTTGCAGATCTTTCCCCACCGCTCGCCAAACTTCCCGCCATTGATACACAGCGCCTTGTCGCCGGGAGACAGAAAATTGGAGATCGACCCTTCCATCCCCCCTGTACCGGAGGAAGCCAACATCAGGACGTCATTTCGAGTCTGAAACAGCCACTTGAGCCCCTCACGAACTTCCGCGAAGATCGGATCGAACTCAGGAGCCCGATGATGAATCATCGGACGGGCCATCGCCAACAACACTTCTGGGGGTACAGGCGTAGGGCCCGGAGCCAACAAATACCGCTTCAACATTGACCGATCCTCCTTCAATATCACCCGCAATTTCACCTGATGGGGATGCGACTAGAAAAGAGGCGGTACGCTACCACTAGCGCCACAAGACTGTCAAGAAATGGAGGCCACAAGAGCTCAAAATCGCTGGATGTTTTGCCTCATATCTCATCACATCCCAACAATACAGAAGTACAGACTCGTGCCGCCAACGCGGCTATGGACAAAGAGTCCTCCTCAAAAGAAGGGCGCTCTAACCCATTCAATTTCTTGACAACACACAGACTGATCGATAGTCTAATCAAAGAAAAGAGTATTTCACCAGAACTTGAGGTCCATTTTGAATCTGCGATATCTCTCTATGCCATTTTTCGCACTCTGCATTCTTACGATCGGAACCTTCTTGGTCCCCGTCGAGGACAGTTTCGCCGAAGCTCCATCGCCGGACGTGGCGGCCGATGTGAATACCCCGGAAGAAGACGACGAACCGGATGCCAACCTGGTTCCTCTCGAACCTGAATTAACCACTCTCCCTCCAGAGCTGACCGAACCCGCGCAGGATTCAGGAACGGCCATCGGAGCTGCATCGCAAGATCCGTCAAACTCGATGGTGCCATTCCCAAGCCCCATCCAATCCGCCAATGGCGGGACCGTCTACAATATTCCCATCGTGATGGACCCCACCGTGCAGAGTCACATTCGCTTCTTCAATACGTCGATCCGATCTCGCTTTGAACAATGGCTCATACGACTCAGCCGCTATCAACCGCTGGTTGAAAAGATTTTCTCAGAATTCAATATTCCCAGCGATCTGGTCTATCTGTCCCTAGTCGAAAGCGGCTTCAATCCCTACGCTTTCTCGCGCGCGAAAGCGACCGGGCCGTGGCAATTCATGAAAGGCACGGGAAAGGTCTATGGCCTCCGCATCGACAATTATGTGGATGAACGCCGCGACCCGATCAAGTCAACCGTCGCAGCTGCTCGCTACCTCCGCGACCTCTACGACCTCTTCGGAGCCTGGCCTCTCGCCATGGCGGCCTACAATGCCGGTGAAGGCAAGGTCATGCGGGCGCTCCATAAGGTTCAAGGGGAAACCTTCTCTGACATCTCGAAAACTAAATTGATCCGCACCGAAACGAAGCAATACGTACCCCGCATCATGGCCGCCACCGTTATCGCACGGAATCCAGATCAATACGGATTCCCGCAGAATCCTGTTGCGCCCCATCAGTTTGAAGAAGTGGTGGTGAATCGGCCGCTCCATTTCCATGCGATCGCCAACACCACCGGCATCCCGTACGAAGAACTCCGTCTTCTGAACCCGGAACTTCGACGCGACGCCACGCCGCCTGGGGAATCGGCGTACCACCTCAAAGTCCCGGTGGGAACCAGCGCGAAAGTGGTCCAGCTTCTGGATCGTGTTCCTTCATATAAATTTCCTCCGCTCCCGGCAGTCAAAGTACAACGCGTCAAAGCCGATAGCGGGCGATGGTATCGCGTACGCGGAGGGGACACACTCGAGAAAGTTTCCAAGCGTTTCCGCGTCCCCATGAAAACGCTGAAGGCGAAAAACAACCTGACCAGCCCCGTCATCAAGGCCGGGGAGTTCTTGATCATCGCACGTTAATGCCCATACCCCCGCTTCAGGCTTAGCCTGAAGCAACAGTACCGCAAAAGCGGGCGAGTTATGGTTTCTTAGGTGTGGCCGGTGCTGTAGCAGCCGGCGCAGGAGAAGCAGGGGCGGGATCTGGCGACTTCTTCACTTCAAGCACCTTGAGCCGCACAGCGGCTTCGTTGGCCAGCGGGGAATTCGGGTAGTTTTTCATCAAGTCCTGATAATGTGCCAGCGCACCCTCAGGCCGCGACAGACTCTCTTCCAGCCGGGCCAGCTCAAACAGTGCATGATCCCGATTCAACGCACCGGGAATATCCAGCACCGCCGAATAAGCCTTGGCTGCCTGATCACGATCCCCCTTCAAGAGATACGCATAGCCCAAACGCTGCTGAACCAAACCAAGCAGCGACGCATTCGATCCGTACATCAGAACAAATCGCTTATACGCTTCAATAGCCGCATCCAACTCATTGGCCTGAACCAACGCATTCCCGAGATGGAACGCCGCAAGCGGAGCCGTTGATGTCCGGGGATACTCCTCCACAATTCTCTTATAGAGCGCCACCGCTTCCTTGAGATTCGTATCCGCCTTTTTGGGGTCGTCTGCAGGCCGTGTGAAATAATGAAGCGTGGCTTCCCGTTCAAGATCTTGGGCTTTATGAGCCGTCTGGCTGTCGTACCACAACACACCACCGACAATTCCCGCTGCGAGCAGTAGAATCGCTGCCCCCACCAGCAACGGACCACGATAGACGCGCACACTCTCCAGCCAATGCTCAAGATTGCTGACCAGATGCGCCTCGTCGACCGGCAAAGTCCGTGGTGGAACTTTAATACGATAGGTCATAAGATATCCTGGCGAACTGCGATTTCACTTCGAATGAGCCTGGGCCTTATACTAGGGATTGATTTACCTTGTCAACGTAACTCATCCTGGTACGACCCACAGGCCCCGAGCGCCGCATGGTCAGAGAGAATCCTCCATGTTTCAGAGCCGCCTCCAACAGCTGGATAACCAATCGCTAACCCGGCGTCTCCATACACTCGGCTCTGCGACCGGGCCAACCATCCAGTTCGCGGGGCGCACGGTCATCCTGCTGGCCTCCAACGACTACTTGGGTCTCGCCACCCATCCTGACGTCATTCACGCCGCCATCCAGGCAACCACGCAGTACGGAACAGGTGCCGGAGCAGCGCGATTAGTCTGCGGCACACTCCCTCCTCATACAGAGCTGGAACAGGCTCTTGCCGCCTTTAAGCAGACCCCCTCTGCATTAGTCTATGGATCGGGGTACCTTGCGAATTTGGGCATCATCCCATCGCTCATCACACGAGGCGGGCAGATCTTCGCTGATCGACTCTGTCACGCCAGCCTCATCGATGGCGCGCGCCTCAGTCGCGCTGACCTGCGGGTCTACAGGCACCGAGATCTGAATCACCTTGAGTCCCTCCTCAAACGGACAACCCCTGGGCGACCAGTGCTCATCGTGACAGACGGGCTGTTCAGCATGGACGGCGATCTGGCCCCGCTTCCTGAACTGGCAACTCTGGCCGAACGATTCGGTGCGACGCTCTATGTCGATGATGCCCACGGCACCGGAGTGATGGGACAATCCGGCCGCGGCACACTCGAGCATTTCGAAGTTGAGGGCCGGATTCCGTTTCACATGGGCACCCTCGGCAAGGCACTTGGTAGTAGCGGCGCCTATCTCGCCGGCCCTACGGACATGATCCAATACCTGGTGAACACCAGCCGCCCCTTCATGTTTACAACCGCCCCGCCGCCTGCTTCGGCGGCAGCGGCCTGCGCCGCGCTGACCGTACTCCAAAAAGATCCGTCACGCCGCGCGCGGCTGTGGCGCAATCGCGACCATCTGTTCGCTGGCCTGACTCGTCTCGGATTTCACCTCACCGAATCCGCCAGCCCCATCCTCCCCATCCTGATCGGTCACGCCGAGAAGGCGCTCGCTTTTGCCGAACAACTGCTGGCTCAAGGGGTCTACGCGCCGGCGATCCGCCCACCGACCGTCCCTGATGGATCCAGCCGTATTCGCTTGACCATCACTGCGGCACACTCCCCTGAACAGATTGAATTCGCGCTTTCCGCCTTTGAACGCGCCGGACAATCCACACAGCTGATCTAGCCGATCAACCGGCTCCGCATCATCCCGCGAATTTCTTGCTTTCCCGTCTTGCTATGGCATGATGCTCACAAGTCATTCATCAGGGAAACCGCCACGCTGATCACAGTGGCGACACACGACCGACGACCAGTCTTACTACGGAGTCATACCCATGGATATTTCCAAACTCCTGACCTTTTCAGTCAAAGAAGGCGCGTCCGACTGCCATATCAGCTCGGGCGAACCCCCGATGATTCGCATTCATGGCGACCTAAAGAAGTTGGATCACCCGGCCCTTACACCGGATGAGACGCATGCGCTGATCTACGACATGATGACGGATACCCAGCGAAAAAACTTCGAAGAACATCGGGAATGCGACTTCTCGTTCGAGCTTGGCGATATCGCTCGCTTCCGCGTGAACGTCTTTGTCCAGCAGCGCGGACTCGGGGCGGTCTTCCGAAACATCCCCACGGAAATTCTTCCGCTTGAAAAGCTCGGCATGCCGCCCACCTTGCGTCAGCTATGCGACAAGGAAAAAGGGCTCATCCTCGTCACCGGCCCCACCGGGTCCGGTAAGTCGACGACGCTCGCCGCCATGGTCGACTATCTGAACAATACCTTCGAAGGCCACATCATCACAATCGAAGACCCCATTGAGTTCGTACACAAGTCAAAGAAATGTCTCGTGAACCAACGGGAGCTGGGCGTGCACACGCTGTCCTTTGCCAATGCCCTCAAATCCGCACTTCGCGAAGACCCCGATATCGTGCTGGTGGGAGAAATGCGCGATCTGGATACCATTCAGCTCGCACTGACTGCGGCAGAAACCGGGCACTTGGTCTTCGGCACGCTGCACACATCGAGCGCACCCAAAACCATCGACCGTATCATCGACGCCTTCCCACCGGCACAACAGGCACAGATCCGGACGCAGCTGTCAGAAGCCCTGGAAGCCGTTATTACCCAGACGCTGCTCAAGAAAAAGTCGGGAGGACGAGTCGCGGCGCTGGAAATCATGGTCGCAACCACCGCCGTCCGCAACCTGATCCGTGAGGCCAAGCTCCATCAAATCCCCGGCATCATGCAGGCCAGCCAGAAAGACGGCATGCAGACGATGGACATGGCGTTACTCGAACTGGCAACGCGTGGCGTCGTCACGAAAGCCGAAGCGCAATCGCGCAGCATGAATCCGAACCTCTTCGGATCAGCCGCCTCACTCAGCGGCGCCGCGTAACCACCGCAGGACCACGGAGACGGACATGGATATCCGCAGCCTCTTAAAAGTAATGGTCGACCAAGAAGCCTCCGACCTCTACCTCACGGTCGACGCGCCCCCGATCTATCGGATCCACGGTTCGACGCAACAGACGGACGCGCCCCCGTTCAGCAACGAACAACTGGAGGCCTTGGCCCTGGCGCTCATGCGCGGGCAGCAACGGGGAGAATTCGAAGAGAAGATGGAGATGAACCTGGCGCTCTACTACAAAGAGCTGGGCCGGTTCCGCGTGAATATTTTCCGACAGAGAGGCAATGTCGGTCTCGTCTTCCGTCTGATTAAAGCAGAGATTCAATCCGTCGATCAGCTGCAACTCCCGCCCATCATCAAAGACATCGCCATGACCAAGCGCGGGCTTGTGTTGGTCGTCGGCGCCACCGGCTCCGGAAAATCAACCTCGCTCGCGGCCATGATCGACCATCGGAACTCCATTCACCAAGGGCACATCATCACGGTCGAAGACCCGATCGAATTCGTCCACAGCCACAAGAAATCGCTGATCACCCAGCGAGAGATCGGCTTCGACACCCTGAGCTTTCAGAATGCCCTGAAAAATACCCTCCGGCAGGCCCCCGACGTGATTCTCATCGGCGAAGTCCGGGATACCGAAACCATGGAAGCCGCCATTACGTTCGCAGAAACCGGGCACCTCTGCATCGCGACGTTGCACTCGAATAATGCCAACCAGGCCATTGAGCGCATCATGAACTTCTTCCCGGTCGAACGGCATCCGCAAATCTATCTTCAGCTCTCGCTGAACCTGCGCGCCATTATTTCACAACGCCTCATTCCCTCCCTCGATGGGCGGCGTGTGCCGGCGCTCGAAATCATGCTGGATACACCGCGCGTGAAAGACCTCGTCAAGAAGGCAGAAATCGACACGCTCAAAGAAGCGATGGAGCAGGGAGTCGATGAAGGCTGCCAAACCTTCGACCACGTCCTCTTCCAGCTCTACAAAGCTAATAAGATCAGCCTTGAACAGGCCTTGATCAATGCGGACAGCGCCAACAATCTCCGTCTCAAGATCAAGCTGGAAGGGCTCAAAGGCGATGACGCGGTGAATGCCCTGCTGGATAAGCACCCCTCGCACCAGCAGAGCGATGCCTTTAAGATTCAGGGGAGCGGAAACGTAGTGCCTCTCAAGAAGCGCTGACACACGTGCGGGAAGCGAAGCATTGACCGTCGGCCGGTTACCGTTCCGGGGCATTCCCCGTCTGATGCTCCAAATACTCCGCAATCTTCTCCAATGCCAGCGCGCTCAGCTTTGCGCCATACCATACCGGCATCGTCCGCTCCGGATACCCCGGAACAACAAACACTGACGGATCCACCACAGACTCCACAACATACTCGTGCACGGTGCTGGCCTTCCCGTGATAAGAGGGGTCGGCCAGCCGTTGAGCCCCTGTCACGCCAAGAGTGAGGCGCGGGCCAACCTGCCCGACCGCGCCTGGAATTCCAGGAATCGCGTGACACACAGGACAACCAGCTTTGGTGAACATCTCAACAATCGGTTCGTCCCCGGACACGAGCGGGATCATCTCTGCCGTCAGCGAAGTCGGCCCAACATTTTTCGGAGCCACGGATCCGGCCGATGGAGCTGGCGGAGTGCGCAACGTCCACAACGCATAGAGCAGCACCAACACCATGACAATTATGATCGCCGACCGCTCCGGTGGTCGAGGCGTGTGTGGGGATGAAACGGATGGTTCTAAGGGATCAACCTGCATGCAGATTCAAAGACGATGTTGGGACCAATGCTCTCCATCAGAATGGGACGGGCGATCCGGACTACTTCGCAGCATCCAGGGCACATCGAAACCCGACCGTCCGATCTTCAAACTCCGGCTCCGCTGAAAATCGAGCCGTCACGCGCAATGCCGTTGGTAGATCCGCCCACGACCCACCACGAATGACCCGTTTCTCCCCGCTTTTCGGACCCAGGGGATCAGCGTCAGGGCTCTTCTGATAATACTCACGATCGTACCAATCGTTCACCCATTCAGCCGCATTTCCGGCCATGTGCGCAAGGCCGTACGGGCTCTTGCCCCCTTCCTTCAATCCATGGCGAACACTCATTCCCTCCAGTCCGCTGCCGACCGGCACCAAGGTAATGGCCTCACTCACCCAAAGACCGCGATTGTAGTTCGCAATATCGACAAATGGCTGCATCGCCCCCCAAGGATATCGCCGGCCATCCGTCCCCCGCGCCGCCTTTTCCCATTCAGCTTCAGAGGGCAATCGTTTCCCTGCCCATGCACAATAAGCGGCGGCTTCCGTCCAGGTCACCCCCACGACAGGGCGATCCTCGAGAGAACGCCCCGAATCCTCATCGGTGGGTACCGGATCCCCGCGCTTGCCCAGCTCAAGAAATTGCTGATACCGCCCGGACGTGACCTCATATTGATCAATGTAAAACGCCTTGATGGTCACTGTGTGCTCGGGCCGTTCATTCGGCAATCCTTCATTGGCGCCCATGAGAAAAGGCCCGGCGGGAACCAGGAACATCGGAGCACCATCTTTGCCTTTGACGGCTTCTACGGATTTTGGCGGAGCGCCTTTCGAAGAAGGCAGATCTGCCGCCTCAGCGAATGACAGCGCCGCCACCATTCCAACTACCAGGCTGCAGCAAACTCCCCATTGCATAGTCCGTCTCCCTGTTGCACGCACCACCACCACTACGCACACGCGGCTGACGAAGAAAGTGTACCCGGCAGGATCCGCAAACACAACGGGAACCCCATGGGGATGCGGAGGGATGCTGAAACAGGCATCGAGCTGAAGGATGGTTGGTGTCCCCAACGGGATTTGAACCCGTGTTACTGCCTTGAAAGGGCAATGTCCTAGGCCAGGCTAGACGATGGGGACATATGAACGACGACAGTGGCAAGGAACGCGGGAGTTGTATCACACTCGCGAACGCCCTGTCACTACGCCTTTCTGCACCACCGGCACAAGGCCGATCCAAACCGCCGACACCGTCCGATACCGATCTCAGGATTGAATGTGGTAGACTCTCTCGTCCAACGGCCAATCTCCAGATTTGACCGTTCCGAGAAAGGATGCTGCTCATGGTTAGATCAACCTTACATTTCGCTACCGCTGGCCTTGGAGCCCTGCTGGCACTCAGCTTCGGGTGTACCCACGATACCTATCAACAGCGGGCCGACATCGTGAAAGACCATGTCGAAGCGTTCTACTCGCACCTGAAGACTAACCACGTCGAGGCGGCCGTGCGCGAGAACGAGCAGATTGAAGCCATGGCGGGTCAGATGGGGGAGACTGTTCGGAAGCGGGCACAGCTGCAAGGCACCACGCAAGTGGAACGGGAGTTTGCCTTGATGAAAACCGCCAATGAGGCGGCGGCGCAAAACTGGCTCGCACTGGGCCAATATTTTTCGATAAAGAAGCAACCCACGCAAGCACGCGCCACCTATCAGAGAATCGTCGATACCTATACCAACCCTACCGACCGTTCATACCGCGAGCAGGCTCAGCGGGCGCTGAAAGACCTCGAGATCTTGTCCCCGCCCACAACCCACGCGCTTCCCTAGCCTTGCCGGCCCGATATCGCGACTATGCGCTGGATCTATAGATGTCCCCCTCGCACTCGATTCTTGATAGACGGATGGATGGGCACCTTGCTGCTCATCCTCACTACCCTGCCGGGATGCGTACATCGGATTGAAGTCCATCCGGTCCCGAGCCATCCAGCAAGCAACTCTATTCCCCGCTCACTGCAAGTGGGGATCAGCAGCTTGACGATTCAAGGCGCCGATCACATGCCGGGCATCACGCTGCTGGAGTGGCGCACTCCGGATCTCTCCCGCGCCACAATGGAATACATCCGCAACCGAGGCACCTTCGCGTCGGTGTCCGAAGGGCCTGCAGATCTGGCCATGAAAGTGACCGCCAGACTCTCAATGATCGCACGGGGGCCCTACGTCTACCACGTCCGCCTCCAGGCAGATATGGGAACAGCGACAGACCCGATCAAGTCCTATGATGTGGAACGATCCGCGACTGGATCCTCTGCGCGGTGGGTCACGGCATCCGATCGCGATCCCATTGAGGCGGCCCTCCAGCTAGCACTGGAAGACCTCCTCACGAATATCGAATCGGATCGTTCGTTGTATCTGGTCAAAGAACCGGTCAGAGGCAGTAAGCCTTAGCCTGTCGTCTCCACGACAACACAGATTTTCTCGCACTTACCACTACGCAGATTTTGCTTGGACAAACTTTTCCCAGGCCTGCTTCGCTACCAAGGGAGCAGCCTCAACGTAATCCGAACAATCCAGGCGCAATGATTGATCCGCCAGCGAGGTATCAATGAACTGGCAATGGTGAGAAGCTGCGCTGTTTGGATGCGCGTTGGGGCTAAAATGCTCACACGATACGCACATCCGCGCCACAGGAATCTCTCCCTGTAATTGTAGCGCTCGAATCATCTTGACCAGAATGGCAAGAAGATTGGCCTGCTCCTGCCCCGACAACTGCTGCGTCGCGGCCGCTAACGCTTCCGGCCATCCCGTTCCCACCTGACTGGCCTTCATTCCCTTCGCCGTCAAATGCACCGTCACCACCCGATTATCCTCATCAGACCGGCGGCGCCGCACCAACTGCTTCAACTCCAGCGTACGAATGACCTCCGATGCCGTCGGAAGCTTGACGGAAAGCTCTCTCGCAATGACCGACACCATGGCGCAACGATTGGGCTGTGTTCGCAAGAAGGACAAGACCTGCACCTGCAATGGCCCAACCCCCTGCCGTCCCTGCCGACGCCATGGCCGGCTCTTCATCGCCAGGCCAATCTTCGATAGACCCGTCACCAATCGCCCCGGTAGCTCGTCTCGATCAATCTTAATCAATGGCATGTCATGTCCCTCGCTCAATGTGTGGGAAACCTACGTATGGTGGCCAGTGTATTGGTTGCATTACTGGGGCGTCAAGCCACCCCCTCTTTTTTCCTGACGAAGGGACCACAGCAGTCTCATTAGGGTGTGTTAGTGCGCACTGGCGCAGAATCGACGTGAGAACCATCCCACATGACGGATGCTATTCACAACGTGGTGAGCCGGCTGGGACTCGAACCCAGGGCCCTCGCCTTAAAAGGGCAATTCTGCCACCCATAAACACTTTATTTGTCAGCACCTTATCATATTTTTGCAAAATCTGTGGAAGTCAACTCCGGCAACGGCATTTCAATCACTTGCACGATTTATTAATGTCCGTTCTCGACCGGCACCGTCTCAATTATCTGCTCTGAATTGTGGTCGGAACTCTGAGCCACGAAGTCACGTCCAAGGCCCGCCGGCTGGCCAATGACGTTGAAACATCTCTCTTTTGGCAGCGGCTCGCATTGGAGGCATGAGGAAGCCTTGAAGTAATTCCACGACCTCACTGAGTGACACCTGCTCAGCCGCAAGATGGCCTTTCCGGACAAAGGCCTTCCACTGCGTCTGCTTGATGCGATCCTTCACAAAGCGATCCGTCAGCGCGGTGGGGATGTCTACCGGGAATGCGGTCTGTCGCCGCGTAAACGTGGCCTGGATCGCTTGGCTCAAGACCGAGCCATCAAATGGATGAGCTCTGGCGAGAAGCCAAATGTCATAAAAATCCTTCATTCGGCTATTCGCTGCATCCAGCATCACCATCGCCTGAAATTTCTCCGCGATCGCGCTCTCAGGAGAGTACGCCAGAAGATGGGGGGACGGAAAATCAAGGAGCGCCGGGAAATCAATCGGAATCGGCCCTGGAACGATGACGTCACCAAATCCGACATCCACCTGCATGTTGAGCCGCATCTTTCCAATGTGGGAAATGAACGCGACACGGATACCTCCGTACTGATCCTCAAGGCGAATGGGCTGGACTCGCACGGTTGCTGCGTCGAAGAGACATCCGTCATCCGACACCTTTTGTCCGCAGACATCTTTGATGACCTGCTCCAGCTCCTCCTGGGACAGCACCTGCCGCCCCATCAGATCCACATCGATCGTCGGGCGCGAAAGGGGCGCATCCCAGAGCCGAAGCATGAGGGCCCCCTTGAGATAAAACCTTGTGGCATGCGGCGATTGACTGAGACGGAACAGGAATCGTTCAATGGCAAAATACTGGAGCAACTCTTGAAGAGGCCGGTCCTGCGCCTTGGCTTGATTGAGCAGCCGCTGATGAATCGATGCCGGCAGATTGGACGGATGACCGGCCATTATGTCAGCGCCTCCAGATACGGACGCATGACACGTTCAACTCGGCAGAGTCGAGCATACTGAAGCAGCGCACGGGGCGTCACGCGCTTCCGCTCACGGGCCAGTCGCAGCGCCTCAACGGCCACATCGATGCCGATTTTGTTCCGAAACTTGAAGCAGTCCACCACCGTCTTTTCTGGTCCATATACGCGAATCGGTATACCCTCGATTGAATGCGTTTCGATCCCTTCGGAGTACGCGGCACCCGTCATCAGAAACACGCGAAGCGGAGGATGGTCGAGCCGTGGATACCGGGTCCGACGAGGCAACGCAATGTGGACCTCGTGCGGGATTTGGGTGGTGAGACCATGGAAGGAGAGCGCCGAGATGAGACAGATCACTGCCTGAGGGACTCGACGCGCCACGACAAGAAGATCCGGATGGCTCGGCTCCGGCAGTTCGGCCAGCCGGTACACTCCCCGGGTCACAGAGACAAGCCGCCCGGCGTCACGAAGGCGGTAGAGAATGCGTGGATGGATCCCCAGCTTCAGCGCATGAGAGGTCCGCAGCACGCCCCGATGGCGGCGGAAAGCAGCTTCAGCTCGGCGTTCCAGCTCAACGCGCTTCATATGAATGGATACATATGCATGCACTTACAGCTAAATGCAAACGTTTTTATCCACCAACCGACCTATGCCGGCCAGCATCCTTGGTCAACGTTTACGCCGCTGATACATCCGAGTACTCCGTGCCTACCATGCATGTGCATCATCGATGATCAATGGGGCAGAGCCCCCCCCGCGCCAAGAGATCTCGCCACAAGCCAACTCTTCATTGGAACGGCCTCTTTGATCAACCGGTCCTCTTGTTCCTCGATCTCTGTCATTCACGCTTATCCTAGCTCAAGCCCTTGTTGCTCTGCGGCAGCACCCTTCCCACGCGCTCGCGATGGGCTTCCGCCCAGCATGTCATGGGGTTCTCGAATCTCATATCCCATCTTGCGGTACGCCTTGATTCGATTCCGATACATGCTCAGAAGCATGGCGTTGCTCGAATCGACATAATCGACGATTCGAACATGGGTTTTACCCTCAACCAGGCGATGGAGTCGACCTGCATATTGGACCATCCGTCCTTCGAATGACAGCGGCGTTGCCAAGACAAGCGTATCCAATTCAGGCAGATCAACCCCTTCACCAACCAATGGTGCCGTGGCTACCACGAGCAGAGGCACGCCTTGGGTCCTGATCTCACGGATTCTTTCAAACGCGAGACGTCGCTCTTTGATGGACATATCGCCATCGAGTCGAATCACCACGAGCTGCGCCAAAGATGCCTCTGCTGTCGCCAGATTTTCAATTCCCTTCGTCAGCGTATCAAGATGGTCCTTCCGGTCAGAAATCAAGAGCGGAAATTGCTTCGCTGAAAGCGCCTTCACTACGTCCGCCGCAATCCGACTATTTCTTCCGGTATCATTGACAAGACTATGCATCAAGACATGATAGGCCGGTTTCTCTCCCACTTCGCTGGGTGGACGATACCCGGTCTCAAAGATCGTGACGGTTTTTTCGAGCTTGCCTTCATCGGCAGACACAATTTCATGTCTCACCGGACCACACTGCTGAAAGAGAATTGCCTCAAGGCCATCCTTTCGATACGGCGTGGCGGTCAGACCAAGCACGTACCGTGCAGGGAGCTGCTTAAGAACTCCTTCAAATGACACGGCCGGAATATGATGACACTCATCAATGATGACATGCGAGTAGCGCAGTGCAATCTCGTGAAGGTCCCCCATTCGAGTCAGTGTCTGAAGCATCATCAGATCAAGCTTCCCGGTTGTCTTCTTTATTGTGCCTCCAAGAATCCCGACCTCCTTCGGATTGAGCCCAAGGAACTTAATCAGGCTCTCCTTCCACTGGTCGAGAAGCGGTTGGCTGTGCACCAAGACGAGCGTGGACACGTGTCGTTCGACGATCAGCGCGCAGCCCACCACCGTTTTGCCAAACCCTGGAGGAGCAACGAGTACGCCGATCTCGCTTTTTTTGAGGGCCCTGACCGCTTCCTTCTGAGATTGTGTCAGTTCTCCAGCGAATTCTACTTTGATTCGTCTCTTGGCCAGCCGCTCATCGCGCATGACGACTTGCGCGCCCGCTCCCGATAAGATGTGGGTCACCCGGTCAAGCAGGCCCCGAGGCAACAGCAGTTCATCCGGACGAAGCTCTCCAGAAAAGATGAACCGCGGATGCGGATAGGTCTGCATCCGCATTCTTTGCAACTTGTAGAACGTTGGATTGGGAAAGCTCGCCGTTTTCCTGAGTCTCCCAAGAAGCTTTCCTGGCAACCCTGTGAGAGGCACGCGAATCATGGAGCCAACGGTGAGTTCGACGGTTCCTTCGATCGTGGGCTCCGCGTGATCTCTGCTCCCGCTTTCGGCATCCATGAGCGATCGATCCGTTATCCATGCCACATCGTCAAAGGCATCGTGCCGCGTCGAGGCTTTCGGGAAGCTTGGAAGGAATCGGTCGAGCAGCCGTTGCACCTCTTGACAGTGCGGCCGTTTCACGTGCGCCAGGTATTCCCACTGGTCTTGAATGACGGAAAGCCGCTCATCCAAGAAACAACTGTTGCCCGACTCTCGGGGTGTTTTCTGTAAAGGCAGCGCAATCAGGTTGCCGAACCCACCTTTGGGCACATAATCCTGGCTGGGGAACAAGCGGTCAAATGACTTCATGCTGAGCTGGTGCCGAGCCTCAAGACAACGGGAGAGAATCAGCGTGCCCACATTGCGAGCGAGTCGAGCTGGAACTTTTCCGTCAAAGAAAATCCACGCATGAGCCCCTTGTCCAGAACGGGATCGCTCCACCGCCACTTCGATTCCAAGCCCCTGTGCACTCTCTCTGTAGACACTGACATCCTCCTGCCATCCTGAGCCGTCAAAATCGCACGCGAGAAACGCACACGAATCATCCGCATCAATCGCATACGTTCCAATCGTCAACTGGCCCTGAAGATGTGCTTGAGCCGCATCTTCATTAAGAGGGAGAAACGCCTGATTGCCGCAATCGGTGCATCTGATCGTTGGTTTCTGACAAAGAGGCTGCACCCATTCGTTGCGGCAGGCCGGAGCGTAGCCGCTCTTTCCCGACTTGGCGTTTTCCCACCGCTTTGGATAGACGCTTTCACGGCAACGAAACAGCTGCAAGAACACGGCTATCTGTTCGTCTGGAGTGATCGGGGGTGAATCTCGAAGCGGCCGACCCAATAGGGCACTGTCGATAACCTGCGTCAGCGCAGTTTCCCGATCAGCAACACTCTTGAGCTCCTTGATAGCCTGAAGAACCTCAGCCCTTTCGACATCCAGCTGCTTGAGTCGAAGCTCGAGAGCCCGGAACTGCGGCTCTGAGAATTGAGAAGCCCCTGGAGCAGTCACACTCAGGCCACCTGCTTCTTCGGCAGTTTGGGCTCAACGGCAATTTGTCCTGCCATACCAAGAACGGCGAGCAGCTTGGCAATCGACTTCAACGAAATGCCGATATCCTCAGGATCTAACAATCGTTGCACCTGAGACGGTCCTGTGCCCAACATCTTCTGCAGCGCGTTCACGCCGATGCCTTGCGCCTTCATCATCGCCCGAAGCTTCATCACGAATTGACGTTTCATCGCCACGGCAATCACCTCTGCCTTGAACGCATCATCTTGTTCATTCAACCAACCATCGAATGAACTTCCACCCGCTCCGGATGCTTTCCTGGTTTTCATATTGCCTATCTCCTCTTTCAATAGTCCTTCAACCTTCGCCGAACAAGCGCAATATTGGCTTCAAGTACTCGCTGATCCTTCACCGCTGCATGGAGAAGGACCACGACCCTGCCACCGTCGAACGTATAGAACACCCGCTACCGAACCTTGCCCACCCTCTCCCGCAGTTCAAACAGCCCCTAGCCCAGTGGGCACGCATACGGCATGGGCAGCGCGGGGCCATTCATTTGCAGCACTTGAATCGCCTGCCCAAGCTGAAGCCGCTCACTTCAATTCAAAGACTGCACCCATTCTCTGACCGGCTCAGCCCCCTGGGGCGTCCGATAAAAGATGACCTTGTACGCAGGCGCAAATTGAGACGTATCCATCTCGATTTGCATCTTAGCACGGACACTACTAATATTAGTAGTTTTCGCGCAAGTCCTGCCAAGCCTGTTGGGGGGGGACCGCCCCAAAGAGCCTTGTCATGGAAGTGAGGTTACGGTCGCGTGCGTGGGTGTGCTGGATGCTGTTGTTCACTTCCAAGAGGCCTGCAACCGTGATCGCGGTAAAGAATTCGGGCCAGCTTTGCTACCTGGTCACACCGCCGCACACCAGGGAACATACTGAGCCGATACGAAAAGAGGGGCCCTCGCCTCGAAAAAGTCGAATTAGCCCAATAAAAGTAGGGGGTTTTTCTGCCAATAGCGGTTCTGTGGAAGTGACAAAACTCCTAAGTGCTTGAAAATGGTGAGCCGGCTGGGACTCGAACCCAGGGCCCTCGCCTTAAAAGGGCGATGCTCTACCAACTGAGCTACCGGCTCACGATGCGAAATGCTGTCATCCAGCCAGGCGATTGTCAACCCCATAGAGACCAGAAGTCGCCATGCCGGCTGGCTAGGAACGTGGTCGACGGCGGGAACACTTCAGCGGATTGCGCAGGGTGACGGTTTCGGTGCGCTTGGATCCGGTCGAGATCATATCGATACGGCAATCTGCCAGTTCTTCAATGCGTGCCAGATAACGCTTGGCTTCAGCAGGAAGCTGCTTATACGTGGTCGCCCCGGTCGTCGAGGACGTCCAGCCTTTCATGCGTTGATAGACCGGCTCGCACTGCATGAGCACGTCCAGGTCTGAGGGCATTTCCTTGTAGAGAATGCCCCCGTGTCTATACCCCACGCATAATTTTAATTCCTTACAACCGTCCAGCACATCCAATTTCGTCACTGCGAGCGACGTCAAGCCGTTTACCTGGGCGGCATGACGCACCACAACCGCGTCGTACCAACCGCATCGCCGCGCGCGCCCGGTGGTCGAACCAAACTCACGCCCGCGCTCCTGAAGGCCTTGACCCACGGCGTCGGTCAACTCCGTCGGAAACGGTCCGCTTCCGACCCGAGTCGTATAGGCTTTGGCGATTCCCATCACCGCATCGATCATCGTCGGCCCCACACCAGTCCCGGTGCAGGCCCCGCCCGCGGCAGAACTGGACGACGTGACAAAGGGATAGGTTCCAAAATCGACATCCAAATGGGTACCCTGCGCCCCTTCAAACAAGACCGTCTTATCCTTGTTGATCGCCCGATTCAACAGCGTCGTCGTATCGACGATATAGCTCTTCAGGCGTTCCGCATAGCCCATGTATTGATCGAAGACCTTGTCGACCTGAAACGTCTCGACTTTATAGAGCCGCTCCAAAAACCAATTCATTTCGACGAGATTTTCTTCCAGCTTTTTTCTGAACAACGCCGGATTCAACAAATCGCCCATGCGAATCCCGACGCGGGCCATTTTATCAGCATAGGAGGGCCCGATCCCGCGACCGGTTGTGCCGATCTTGCGCGAGCCCTTTGACTGCTCGGATGCCCGATCAATGGCCTTATGGTAAGGCAGAATCATATGCGCCCGTTGGCTGACGGCAAAATTCTTCCCAAAGGCAATACCCAATGGTTGAAGCCGATCCATCTCTTCGATCAACGCACCTGGATCGACGACCACGCCGTTTCCAATGACACACGTCGTCCCGCGATAGAGAATCCCCGATGGAATCAGATGGAAAATATAGGTCCCGCGCTCGTTGATGACCGTATGTCCCGCATTCGAGCCGCCCTGATAGCGCACGACAATATTGGCATCTTTCGCCAAAATATCGACGATCTTGCCCTTACCTTCATCGCCCCATTGGGCGCCAATTATGACGAGATTTCCCATACCACCACTTCCTCTCAGCCCGTTCAATCACGAAAAAATGGCTCTGACCCGATGGGGAGATCAGAGCCGCGGGGGCCCATCGTAGGTACCGCCCATCCGTTTGTCAAGCCGATCCCCGCCTAAAACACCCAGAAAAACACCCTACCCCCACTCCAGCCACTCCTGCATCAACACCGTTCCCACCCCGGTGGGCGTCGGTTCCAGCCGTCTCCCATGTTTCGCTTTCTTGACTGGGTGGGACCTGCGTGTTAGCATGCCGGAACTTCTCGCGGAGTACGTATCTCTAGACCAACGGTGTGGGGCTGTAGCGCAGTTGGGAGCGCGCGTGAATGGCATTCACGAGGTCGCCGGTTCAATCCCGGCCAGCTCCACCAAACCAACCTTCGGTTGAACCGCGCCCTCTAGATCGTTGAATGCATTTGCGCGCGGGTCACTACTTCTCATTCATCTCTCTATCTGATTGAACAATAGCCATGCTACAAATCGAATCAGTCCATAAACAATACTCCACGAGAATTCTGCTTGAGGGCGCATCGGCACACCTTCGCCCTGGTTCCCGAGTGGGATTAGTCGGACCGAATGGGGCCGGCAAAACCACACTCTTTCGGATGATCCTCGGGGAAGAATCTCCGGACAAAGGCACCATCCGCAAACGCCCGCGGCTCCGCATCGGGTACCTGCCGCAGGAACTCGAAACGATCATCGGCAAAAATGTGCTGGATGCCACCCATCGCGATCTCTACCCAGAACATGAGGCCGAGCGGATCCTCATGGGATTGGGATTTTCGGAAATCGATTTCACCCGTCAGGTCGAAAAACTGTCCGGTGGTTATCGGATGCGGGTGGCGTTAGCCCATCTACTGCTGACCAACCCTGACGTCCTCATGCTCGACGAGCCGACCAACCACCTGGACAAACCGACCCAACGCTGGTTCGAGCAATTTCTCCTGGACTCGGAAATGACGCTGCTGCTCATCAGCCACGACACGGCGTTTCTCGATCGCGTCGTGACCCATATCTGGGATCTTCGACACCACAAGATCGAAGAATATCGCGGCAACTATACGGCCTTCCAACGACTCCGCGCGGAGCGGGATGCCCAGCGTGAGGCCGCTGCGGGACGCCAGGCGAAAGAAGTCGCACGGGTTCAAACCTTCGTGGATCGTTTCCGCTACCAGGCCAACAAAGCCAGCCAGGTTCAATCGCGCATCAAGCAGCTTGAGAAGGTCAAGATGATCGAGATCAAGCGCGATCCGAAGCGAGTGAAGTTCAAGTTCCCCCTTCCCGCGGCGAGCGGCCGGCAGGTCCTCGAGCTGGAGGGCGCGGCCAAGCGCTATGGCGAAAAAGTAGTCTATGAGCGGGTTGATTGCTCGATCGAACGCGGGCAACGCGTTGCGCTGGTGGGAGAAAACGGAGCCGGGAAAAGCACGTTGCTCAAGATGCTGGCAGGAGCGCTGGAGCCGGATAAAGGCAAGAGAACGGTCGGCCATGGCGTGACGCTGCATTACTTCGCCCAGCACCAGGCCGAGACCTTGAATCCAGAACATTCGATTCTCCAATCCCTCTCGGAAGTGTCCCATCAAGCGGAGATGAACTTCCTCCGCGGGATCGCCGGCGCCTTTCTCTTTACCGGTGACGATCAAAAAAAACCGATCAAGGCGCTGAGCGGAGGGGAACGCAACCGCGTTGCGCTTGCACGCATGCTGGTCGAGCCGGCCAACACGCTGTTACTCGATGAGCCGACCAACCATCTCGACCCGGCGTCGGTCGACATGCTCACCGATGCCCTCTCGGATTTCCCCGGCACGATCATCTTTATTTCGCACGACCCTACGTTTCTGACGAGAGTCTGCACACGCGTCATTGAGATCGAAGAAGGCAAGGCCCGCAGCTTTACCGGCGACTACGAGTATTACTTGTGGAAGAAAGCGCAGGAAATCGACTCTATTAAGGAATCAAGCGACGACTTAAAGGGAGCGGAGCGCGGGAAAAACACCGGACCAACCAGGGCCATGGCGTCGCAAGCCCCAACTAAGTCCTCAGCCGGAGATCGTCGAGATTTGAACAAGACCCAGGCTAGACTGGAAAAGCAGGTCACACGCGCTGAAGCCGAGATCGCCGAGTGTGAGTCGAAGATTAAAGCACGAGACCTTGAGCTGGCTGATCCCTCTCTCTACAAAGAGAAGTCCACCGCATGGAGCGATCTGCAGATCGAGTATGATGGGTGGAAGAAGGACCTTGTTCGACTCACCGCCCGATGGGAAACACTGTCCGCTGAACTGGAAGACGTGAAGCAGAAGCTCACGGCCTTCGCCTAGCGAAATCCAGAAAACACCATGCAGAGATTTGAACGATGGGAGGCTAAAACGGAAGGGCCTGCATCTTCAGCTACACGGAGGATCTGATCGTTTCTTCGAGGTAGTAAAAAAGCCAGCGGTTCTTGTCTTTGGTCACCAGATCATCCCACACCACCCCTGTCAAAAATCCTTTTTCCCAATCCTTTACCCAGGCGACCGTTCCCTCCAACTTTTCCTGCTGGTCGGCGCCGTCTGAGTCTAAGAATGCGAGAGACACGGTCACTCGCTCATTGATGGGGAAACGATCCTTGGTGTGCAGGCCGGCGCCGATTTTATTCACATTGTCGAGCACAGCCGTACTGGCGCGGCCACCGCTTTTGGGGGCAATGAGAGCAGAACCCACCAAGGTCGCACGGACGAACTTGCGTCGCTCGCTGGCGACCGCGGCTGCAACTGATTGCTTCGACTCTCCGCGCTTCATAGGTCCTAAGTATAACCGATTAGAAAACTTTGTAAACCACCTAAAAAACCTTATGGGCGAGGCTTCGGCCGATAGTACTGCCGTTCTTTCAAGACGTCAGGGAGATGCGCCTGATCGACCTTGGCCTGGGGATCATCATGGACGTATCGATACCCTTTCCCATATCCAATCCCCTTCATGAGCGAATTCACGGCATTCCGCAAATGCAACGGGACCCCAAGATTTCCATGGGCTTGAGCATCCTCCTTGGCCTCCAAAAAGCCGATATAGGACGCATTGTCCTTCGGTGCAGACGCCAGGTAGGTCGTCCCATGAGCGAGATTGATTTGGGCCTCTGGAAGCCCGATAAATTGCACGGCCTGAGCCACGGCATTGGCCACCAAAAGTCCCATGGGATCGGCATTTCCGACGTCCTCCGAAGCAAAAATGACCATGCGGCGTGCGATGAATTTCGGATCCTCTCCAGCCTCCAACATTCGCGCAAGCCAATAGAGCGCACCGTTCGGATCGGAATCGCGCAGGCTTTTGATGTAGGCGGAAATGACGTTGTAATGCTCCTCTCCCGCCTTGTCGTACCGGAGCGCCTGTTTATTCAGCGCGACGGTCAGCAACGCCTCGTCAATGCATCTCGTTCCGTCCGCGCCGACAGGCGCCTGCGTCACCACAAACTCGGCAGCCGTCAATAACGCGCGCGCATCGCCGTTGCCGAATGCGACCAGGCGCTGCCGCGCTCCAGGCGACAGACGGGCCTTCAACTGCCCCAGGCCAATTTCTGAATCGCTGAGCGCCCGGTCAAGAATCTGGCCCAACGCTTCGTCGGACAGCGACTTGAGCACAACCAGGATCGAGCGCGACATCAGCGGGCTGATCACTTCAAATGAGGGATTCTCCGTCGTCGCCCCAACCAAAATCACCGTACCCCGTTCGACGTGGGGAAGAAAGGCATCCTGTTGGGCTTTGTTGAAGCGATGGATTTCGTCGACGAAGAGAACCGTCTTCAGCTGCTGCAACGCGAGCCGGTGTTCGGCAGCCTTGATGATCTCGCGCAGTTCAGGAATGCCGCCCGTCACTGCTGAGAATGCCACGAAATGCGCTTTCGTGTGGCGGGCGATGAGATGAGCCAGCGTGGTCTTGCCGGATCCCGGCGGGCCCCAGAAGATCACCGATGACAGACGATCGGACTCGATGGCCTTGCGCAGCGGCCGATCCTGTCCGACGATCTCATCCTGCCCGGCAAAGTCGGCAAACTCCCGCGGGCGCATCCGTTCCGCCAGCGGGGCTTCCGCCTTCCTGCCAGACTGGGGAGCAGCGAACAAATCAGGCTCTGGATCACGCGGGGTCGGCATCGATGGCTCCTGAAAATGAGCGGATTGTATACGCCATATGCCTTGATCGCAAACGGCCCCTTGACCAGCAACACCGCCGATGCTACGAAGAGCCCAACCTCGGAGAGACTTGTGCACACAACAGTGAACGGCATCACTTTGGCTTATAGTGACTCAGGCGCCGGCGTTCCAATTGTCCTCCTGCATGCCTTTCCGCTGAACCGCACCATGTGGGCTGAGCAGGAAGCCGCCCTGTCTTCGCAGTTTCGTGTGATCACAATCGATCTGCGTGGACACGGCGAATCCGATGCGCCGCTGTGGCACTACAGCCTCGATCAGGCTGCAGATGACGTCCGTGCATTGCTGGACCATCTATTCATCACGCAAGGCCTGTTCGTGGGACTGTCGATGGGCGGCTATGTCCTCTTGGCGTTCTACCGAAAGTATGCGGACCGGGTAAAAGGAATGGTACTGGCCGATACGCGAGCGCAGGCAGACACGCCAAAAGGCAAAGCGGGGCGATTCCAGATGGCACAAATCGCCTACAAACAGGGGCCTTCTGCTATCGCCGATATCATGATCCCAAAGTTATTGAGTCCCGCAACGATTCAGTCGAAACCTGAGATTGTTCAGCGAATCCGAACGATGATCGAAGGGAACCAGATCAGCGGAATTGCGGGAGATTTGATGGCGATGGCCGAGCGACCGGACTCAGTGCCGTTTTTGAAGCAGATCACCTGCCCCACCCAGATCATCGTTGGCGAACTGGATCAGGCGACCCCGCCGGCCGATGCGAATCTCATGGCCGAGCAAATTCCCCATGCCAGGCTGGCCATCATCCCAGGAGCCGCGCACCTGGCAAACATCGAACAGCCGGGAAAGTTTACCCGTCTTATTGAAGAATTTGGCTCAGAACTGAAGAAGTAGCTGACGGTTACTCTCCCAAGATCTAGTCTGAGGCGCCGCCACCGCTGCGGCGTATGAGCTTCAAAAACTCCAGCCTGGTCTGCTGCTGGGTCCGGAACGCGCCGAGCATAGAACTGCTGACGGCGACCGTGTTCTGTTTTTCCACCCCACGCATCATCATGCACAAGTGACGGGCTTCGACAACCACGCCCACGCCATGCGCGTTGAGCTTGGTCTTGAGGGTCTCCGCAATCTGCACGGTAAGCCGTTCTTGCACTTGAAGCCGGCGCGCGAAGGTATCGACAATACGGGGAATCTTGCTGAGGCCAACCACTTTCTTGTTGGGCAAATACCCCACATGCACCTTGCCATAAAAGGGCAACAGGTGATGTTCGCACATGCTGTAGAAATCGATGTCTTTCACGATGACCATTTCATCGTACTCAATCGGAAAGAGCGCCCCGTTCAAGAGGTGGTCGATGTCACGGTGATACCCCTGCGTCATGAACGCGAGCGCCTTGGCCACGCGCTCGGGAGTCTTGAGCAATCCGTTACGGCCCGGGTTCTCCCCAAGCGCCAACAAGGTCTCGGTGACGAGTGCCTGCAGCACGCCTAGATCTGCCGGTCGTTCCGCCCCACCCTCATGCTCAACCGGCTTCCGCCGTTGGCTCGCTGCTCGCTTGGCCATAATGTCTCCCTAGGATCTCGCCGCAACCGAAGCCGACCCCGTGTATTCGAAATAATTGTCCCTCGTCTCGATGACGGCGACTTTCTTCAGTTGCCCTTCCGGAATTTCCGCGACGAGCAAATCCCAGATCAGGAGCACCAGGTTTTCCCCTGTCGTTGTCTGCGTAGCAAATCCGGGGTCCTGGTTCAGATCCCGATGATCGAATCGGCTCACAATCCGGTCGGCGACGACCCGATCAAGCGCATCGATGTCCATCGATCGCCCGTTCTGCGCGGCACCGGGACTCCCGATCGTCACAAGCACCACATAGTTATGCCCGTGCCCGTTGGGATTGTTGCACTTGCCGAAGACCACCCGGTTTTCTTCAACCGATAAATGGTCGGTGTGCAACCGATGTGCGGCGCAGAATCGATACCGCCTGGTGATGCTGCCCTGTCCCATGTCATCCACACTGAAATCGGTGAAAAAGACGAAGCCAGGATTCCCCTCACGGGCAACCCTGGCTTCGTACTATCTAAAAACTGTAGGCAGAGTGCGCGTCCTCTTCCTTCCGGTCAATCCGCTTAGGCGCTGAAGGAGCTGCCGCAGCCGCAGGTCGTCTTGGCTTGCGGATTCTTGATCGAGAATCCTGAACCCTGGACGCTGTCGACGTAATCGACTTCGGCACCCTGCAAGAGAGGAGCGCTCTGAGAATCCATGATGACCTTCACGTCACCCTTTTCAATGACGGTGTCGTCTTCGCCCATCTTGGACTCAAACGCCATCCCATATTGGTAGCCATGGCACCCGCCGCCGCGGACATAGACGCGAAGGCCGACCACGTCCTTCTCTTCCGCCATGAGCTCTCGGATCTTCTGTTCTGCAACTGCTGAAATGGTAACCATTGTCTTCCTCCTGTATCTCCAGATCCGCAACCTGCGATCCGGGTTGGCTTAGTGTAACACCTCTCTACCGAATATCAACTCCCTGCGCCTCCGATTGTATGGCTGAAGGCTCCACAAATTTAGGATCCGCAAACTTGGACTCCGGAACCCGCACGACGACATCGCCCAATACTCTCGCCTGACAGCCCAGTCGATGCCATGGTTCACTCAAGTTTTCCCGATCCAACAAATCCTGCTCGTCGAAGTCGATCTCGGACAGCTGATCACGGCCGGACTGCACCTCAACCCGGCAGGTCGTGCAGGACGCATTGCCCCCGCAATCGTGATTCAGCAAGAACCCCAACTCCTTGGCGGCATCCAGCAAGGTCAGGTTTCTGGTCACCGTGCCGCTTTTCCCTTGGGGATGGATGAAAGTCACGCGCGGCATGATCGATCCTTATACCCCCACCGGCGCCGGCTTGAACGGACAACGCCCCAACCGGAGATGCTCTTCGTACTCTTTCTGGAACAACTTCACGCTGCTCTGCACCAGGACCGCGGCACCGGTCACCAGAGTGCAGTAGCCCGTGCCCTTCACAAACCCGCAGAGCTGCAACAGGCTATCCATATCTTTTTGCGTACCCTGGCCCTCTTCGATCTTCGCCATCAATGTGGCCAGATTGTTCGTCCCCATCCGGCAAGGCGGACATTGCCCGCAGCTCTCACCCTTGAAAAAATTCGAGTATTTCAGCGTCGCCGCCACCATGCAGGTCGCATCGTCGATCACAATCGTTCCCGCACTGCCCAATCCTGTTCCAGCTTTCTTGAGCGAATCGAAGTCCATCTGCAAATCAAGCTGATCGGCCGTGACCATCGAGAAGGCCGGGCCACCGGGGAATACGGCCTTGATCTGACGACCGCCCTTGACGCCGCCACCGCACTTCTCGATCAGTTCACGGATGGTCACGCCCATCGGCATTTCATAGACCCCCGGGCGATTCACCGATCCGCTCAGCGAGAACATCATCGTACCGGGACATTTCTCCGTTCCAACCTGCGTAAACCAGGATGCGCCCTTATACAGAATCCGCGGGATGTTACAGAGCGTCTCCACATTGTTCACCAATGTCGGCTTCCCGTAGAGGCCGAAATCCGTGGGATAAAACGGTGGTTTCTGACGGGGCATGGCCGGACGGCCTTGCATCGACTCCAACATCGCGGTTTCTTCACCGGCCACATAGCTTCCGTGGCCTTCGAATACCTGCAGTTCGACGTCGTACCCCTTCCCCAGCACATTCTTCCCTACCAGCCCTCGCGCCTTGGCCTCAGCCAACGCCTTTTTCAGATTCTCCCGCTCTTCTTCGTATTCGTGGTTCACATAGATGAAGGCGGCTTTGGCTTGAACGGTATGGGCGGCAATCAGGCATCCTTCGATCAATTGGTGGGGAAGCGCCTTGAGTAAGTATCGATCCTTGAACGTTCCCGGCTCATGCTCGCCGGCATTACAGACAAAATAGTGTTCCTTCACTCGATGATTGAGAACCTTGTCCCATTTGACCCCGGTCGGGAATCCGGCGCCGCCCCGGCCTCGCAGCCCGGCCTTCTTCAATTCGGCCACGACATCGTCGGCCTTGAAGCCGTCGACACACCGCTTCCACGCCTCATAGCCTCCCACCTTGAGATATCCTTCGATCTCCCAGGGTGCGCCCTCAAGCTTCTGGACTAGACGGGGTTCAGTCGCAATGGACATAGACATTCCTTCGAAAAAATCCGCGAGTTTAGAAGCCGTACTATACGGCTGACTACGCGTCTCCGTCAAGGCAACTCATGGGGAATAGGCCTGAATCTCAAGCAGTTAGGGCAAGGGCCCTATGGTCTTGGTAGGCATGTAGGGCAATCGGGGGAGGGTACCGACAGGAGAGATCCATTTCGCCGGCCGGGCTTTCCCGGACCGGCGACTTGGCGAAAACCAAACTACTTGAGATGGCTGCCGGCCCCCATGAAAAACAGCATGGGAATCGACAACATGAAGTTCACCCGGGATGCGAGGAGGGCCGTCCTCCCCCATTGCGCCATTTCAGCCGGCGCCGGGGTCCCCTGCGCCGCCGCCGTCACCGCTGCGATGATTTTTTTCTGATTCGGCCAGATGATCGCATGGACATTGGCCATCATAATGAGACCCAGCAGTCCGCCGATTCCCAGCGCAATGGCTCCGGTGCCGCCTTTGGCGTACATGTACCCGTACAGCCCGATGCCCGCCAGCACGGTGACCGAGGCCCCGTGGCGGAACCAGTTGAGCGCCGCCGGCATGAGCTTCGGAATCACGATATTTTTCGTGGGGCCATCGAGGCTCTTGAGGAACCCGGCGTTGATCAGGTTAAAGAAATACAAGATCCCGATCCAGGTGATGCCCGCGAGGAAGTGCACCCAGCGCATAATCATCCCGATCCAATCGACTTCACCTGCGCCGACCCCGGACATGCCGAGAAACACCCCTATCAAAACGACGGCCAGCGCGAATCCCGCACCGATCGTCTGCATCGGATCTTCAAGAAATTTCATAGTTCCCTCTCCTCACACGGTTTATTATTCGACTGCACGTGATGCTGCAGCCCCTTCACAGTTGTCACGCCACCGGCACAATACCGGCACACTGACACTACGCCATCAATCGATCCACATTCGCGCACAGCTCCCGCACCGCCGTCGCAGAAGCCTCCAATGCCGCCCGCTCATCCGCCGTCAACTCGTACTCAATGACCTGCTCGGCCCCGCCTCTGCCTAACTTCACAGGCACCCCGACAATGACAGCCTTCAACCCGTATTCGCCTTCACACAGCACCGCGGATGGTAGCACCCGCTTCTGGTCCTGCATGATCGCGTCGACCATATCGACTGCTGACGCAGAGGGTGCATAGAAGGCGCTGCCGGTCTTCAGCAACCCCACAATCTCAGCCCCGCCCTCGCGCGTGCGTTTGACGATCGCATCAAGCCGGTCCTTAGGAATGAGCTCCGACACCGGCTTGCCTTTGACCGTGGTGTATCGGGGTAGCGGCACCATCGTGTCACCGTGCCCGCCCAGCACCATCGCTTCGACATCAGGTCCCGGCACATTCAATTCGTTCGCGATAAACGTGCGCATGCGCGCCGAATCGAGCACGCCGGCCATGCCGATCACCCGGGACTTGGGGAACTTGCTGACCTTCAAGGCCACATGCACCATCGCGTCCAAGGGGTTGGTCACCAGCAACAAAATTACCTCGGGCGAACGGGCGATGAGCTCTTTCACCACCGACTGCACGATCTTGGCGTTGGTGGTCAGCAGTTCGTCTCGGCTCATGCCAGGCTTCCGCGCGATCCCCGATGTGATCACCGCCACCGAAGAGCCGGCCGTTTCCTCATAGCCGTTGGTTCCGATCACGCGGGTGCTATAGCCGCACACCGGCCCGGCCTGTGCCATATCCAAAGCTTTTCCCTGCGGAACGCCTTCGACGATGTCGACAAGCACCACATCATAACGATCCCGCTCCGCCAGCCGTTGCGCCGCCGTCCCACCCACATTGCCCGCACCCACCACCGTAATCTTCGGTCGCCCCATCTTCACACCTCAGCTCCTAAGTCTTGGCCCCTTCTCTCTCCACTCCCCATGCTTCTTGACGGGTTCAATGCATCCTTCACTGCGCGCATGCACCGAGCGCCGCCCGCAACAGCTCTTCCATCCATCAATCCCGCGCGCGGGGCGCGAGCACGACGGATGCGCTGAACCCGTCAATGCTCTCCCTCGTGCTCTGTCCAACCCGCCACCTTGAAATTGATCGTGCACACAAAATTATCCCCGTCATAGAAATTGACCTTGATCTTCTTCTTGCCGTAGGTCGCCGACAGGAACGCTTCAGGATCGTCCACCAGGGCCTGATACCCGCCTGCCGGATACTCGCCCAGGTCGTGAAAGACCACGATCATCCCGACCTTGACCTCTTGACGGATCTTGACCCAACAGCGCGGATAGACCTCCCAGAATTTGGCGTCGATCATGTCCTTGGTGGGCTCCGGACGATCCTCGCCAGGAACCACCGACTGGCCGAACTTCGCCAGCCGACGGACATAGGGATATTGATGCCCCGTAAACAATTTATAGAGCCACGGCGGAACCGCGGGTCGCGCAGATGTATCGGACATAGGCCTACGTCGTCAATCGTTGATAAATTCGTGGTAACCGGGCCGGCAAAGACTCCACCCGGTCGATCACGGCAAACCGCACATCGCCATACATACGCCGAACATACGCATCGGCCTCCCGGTCGATCGTGACACAGAAGGGATCGATCCCGGCCTGACGCGCCTCACGGAGGGCGGCCTTGGTATCCTCGAGCGAATAGTCGTCTTTGTAGTCCCCGTCCAGAGGACGGCCGTCACTGACCAGGACCAGTAATTTCGTCCTGGCCTCACAGGCCCGCAGCTTGGCTGTCGCATGGCGGATAGCCGCGCCGTCACGGTTCTGCTGTCTCGGCACCAAACCGCCCAGCCGATGTGCTGTTGCCCGCCCTAAGGGCTCGTCGAACTCTTTCACAATCGAGAACTCGACCTGCGCCCGCCCCTGTCCGGAATAGGCATATACCCCGTACTGGTCCCCGACCGCCTCCAGCGCTTCGCACAGAAGTACCAGACTTTCCTTCTCGATGTCGATCACCCGCCGCCCGCTGTCGAGTTGCCGGCTGGTCGACCCGCTGACATCCACAAGAAATGCCACGGCTACATCGCGCTCTTTCTTCTCATGCCGGACGTAGATACGATCGCTGCCTTCCATGCCGGCCTGCTGCTCCGCAACCCGACGGACCAGCGCATCGATATCCAAATCCTCGCCGTCGGCCTGCGCCGCCGTACGCCGGAATGCCGGGGGACGGAGACCTTCAAAAAACCGGCGGAGCGACTTAACCGCGCTTCGATGCGTCGAGAGCGCCGCCTCGACGGCCTCATCCGACCCGGATTCAGCCGGCTGCTCCACCACCTGACACCACTGCACACGATAGTCCTGGATCGTCACATCCCATTCCGGATACCGGATCCGTTTCGCCCCATGACCGCCGGCCTCTTCCAATGGCCGTTCCTCTACCGGCAACGCGAGCAGCTCATCCACAACCGCGGGTAGCGCACGTCCGCCGCCCATCACGTCGCTCATTGTCTCATGCCGTTCACCGCCTGAACGCTGCTGGCCGCCTTGCTCCTTGGACCCACCGCCGCCGCTGGCCACACGTTCGCCGGGAGCCTGCCCCTCGGCATCTGTATCCTTTTGCCCCGGCGCCTGATCCCGCGAAATGAACTCGGGATTCATCTCTCCCCGGTACACCCAATTGGTCATCGGACGATAGGGATCGCCGGTTTCTTCGGACCCCGTCGGCCCCACGCCCATTTCTTCCGCAACTTCCTGAACCGGATCACCCTGAATCATTTCAGCCTTGGGCGCTAACAGCTCCTCCATACGGACATACACCGCATGGACCAGACGCACGGTATCCCCCGCGGACGACCCCGGCGCCAACACCGGAGCGCACATCGGCCAGAGCGACGCCACTTCTCCCTGGACCGCCCGAGGCACCGCCGATTCAACTGATTCGCCAGTCGAGAGCCGCAGGAGACAATCGACGAGCAGTTCCTTCACCGTCAGTCCGTGCGCCGGATCGCGCGGGGTCACCGCCTCGCCCGCGACACGCTGGAGATCCCGTTGAAGGCCGGGATATTCCCGCTGCAAATGGGCCTCGACCCGCGCATCCTCTAGGACAGTCCACAGATCTTGAATCAAACGCGGGTGCGGATAGAGCCGAAACAACGCAGCCAGCGACGCCGGGTACTGCGGGCCGCGCCCATACCGGTCACAGACGGCCGTCACGACATCCTGAAGCAAGTCCAGGGTGAGACGATAGGTCCCGAACTCGATATGCCCCGCCTCATGCGCCGCCATCACCAGATAGAGCCGTACATTCTCATCGTAGGACTGATATTTCCTGAGCAGCGCCGGAAGCGCGATGATCCTCCCATCGGCACTGACCGTGGCGCGAGCCGGAATATCCGTCACCGTCTCCGGCAGGGCCTGAATCTGTACGTCCGACCCGCAGAGCCCTTGCACAAATAATTTGACCGTCCTGGCGACTTGCCGCAATGGCACACCGCTTAAGGCCTGCTCTACCGACGCCAGCGCCCGCTGCGACTCCAACCCGAAATACGCCCGAGCGCCATCGATACTATAGGCGAGCACTTCCATGCCGGCTTTGAACCAGTTCTCAAATCGCGTAACCGCTTCGGCTGAAGCTCCGATCATGCACACGATCTCCGGAGCGCGCCGCAGATACGCCAGCGTCGTCGCCGCATCCCGTTCAGCAATCAATCCCCCGTACTGCACCACTTTGAGTTGCCACTCGACCGAGGACAAGGTCCGCAGTAATGCCGGCGCTTCCGCAAGCCAGGCAATCGCCGACTCCGGCGACTGTTCCGCGATCAACGCGCCGAGCGACAAGACTTTCGGGCGCAGCGCCGGCTGCTCCAAATCACCGAGGATCGCAGGGCTGGTCCGGAGAAACTCCAACGTCCCCAGATAGTCGGGGTTCCCGATCGCATTCGGCTGAATCAGCTTCATCCCGAACGCGACCCACTGTCGCACCTCACTCAACGGCAGGACCGGCGCGATGGCGGCGAGCTGCCGGATATACTCCAGCCCCACCACCACATCGACCTGCGTCAACTCCACCCCGATTTCAAGCCACGGCGGTAACTGCTCCGCGGGAATCACGTCGAGAAGCAGCGGCGCCGTCCGGAGATATTCCAAAGTCACATTGGCATCTTGTTCGGCCAGTTCGGCCCCGACCGCGAGAATCACGCTGCGGGCCGCCGGCTGGTCCACCACCCCCAGAATGCGCGGGCTTTCCTTAAAATACTTCAAGGCAGACGCACCGGAGGATTCGACCAGGACAATCCCAAGATTGAGCCAGGGCAGAACCGGCGCAAGACCGGCACGGCGCGCTAATTCGGGCAGCGCCTCGACCGCAGCGCATCCGACCTTTTCAGACACATCGGTCAGTTCCTCCAAGAGTGACAGGACCGCCGCCACCGGCTCCGGCTTGCCGCCGAGTGCGCTCAATTGAGCGACCAGCTGCTCAGCCGAGGCCTGCCCCAGGTCGCCGCTCAACCGATTGATCAACTCTGTGGTCGCGTGAGAATCCGCCATCGCCCGTTTATCCGGATTGCTGCCAATTTTGCGAAGTGGTGGATTGTAAAGGACGCCCTGGCGCTTGTAAACTGTGCGCTCACGCGCTGGCGCAAGGCTAGAGGCACGGGGCTAGAGGGAAGAAGTCCTCGCTTTTCCTCTCGCCACTAGCCTCTGGCCCCTCGCCTATCGAAAGGATTTCGGAATGGCCGAGCCCAAGCAAGAGAGCCTCGAGAAGATGTGGAAATACGTCAAGGGGTTTGCCGAAAAGAGCGGCACCGCGATGCATCCCACTCCTGCCGTCACCGAAGCCGTCGTGAAAGGGCTGGCGATGCATATCGATGAGCTGGGGAAGCCCCTCTGCCCCTGTAATTTTTACAAGGACAAGCAGGCCGAAGCCAAACTCCGCCGATGGATGTGCGCCTGCGATGAAATGCAGATCTATAAATACTGCCACTGCCTCCTGTTTGTGCGGGAAGACGGCATGCCGATTACCGAATATCTCCCAGAAGGCCATGAGGGACGGGACATCTACGGGCTCATCACCGATCCGACCCCCGGCAAAGGCCGCGCGCTAAAACACAAGGCCGCCACGACAACCGCTCCTCCCGACGAACCGGCGCCTTCAGCAAAATGACCACCGTACGACCAGCCCAGCGTCTCTCGCTCGGAGTAGCGGTGCTGTTTCTGGCCAGCGGCATCTGGCTGAGTCACGGGGCTGCCGTGGAATCGAATCCCACAGCTCCTCCGGCATTCAATGAAAAGGAATTTGCCGCCTATAAACAAAAAGGCCATGGCACATTGGCAGGCCAGGCTTTCCTCGGGGCCTCGTCAGGGAAAGCCGTCACACAGGCCGGTGTACCGGTTCATCTAATTCCTGTTACGAGATACACACGCTATTGGTTCGACCACAGCGTAAGAGCTACCACCTGTTCGTCACCGAGTGATCCGCCGACAACATCCGATGCCGTACCGGCAACGCATCAGCCCTTAACCTGTGTCCAGGCCGCCCTCCGGCAACTGGAGCAGGACAAACGCATCCTTCCCTATCTCCGCACCACCAGAGCCAATCCAACCGGCCACTTCTGGTTCACCAAAATTCCAGCCGGCCGCTATTACATCGTCAGTGTGATCGAGGGAAGTTCACAAAAAGAAGACGGACCGGCAGGAATCGCATGGCTGAATATAGATCTTGAGGCTGGAGAAAAAGCGACCAATCTCGTCGTCACCGACTGTAAATCCAGCCTGTGCTAGGAAAGATTCCCCCGCGCTATCCACGATCCTGCGTTTGCAGATATTTCTTCGCTCTTTTCACTCTCTAGATTCCGTTGGCGATTGGTTTCACTGCGCGCATTGTCCGAACACCCCAATCACTCACTATAGGCCTAGGCAGGGGGAGTTGTTTCTATTGCGCGCATCCAACGAGGGTCTTCTGAGACCGCGCGTTGGGCGAGCACGAAACAACCCCGATGCCTAGGCCTCCCCCCTCACTCCCATCCGCTGACATCGTAGCCTTTCTCAATAAGACAGTGCACGACAGAGTCGGCATAGGCCGGATCAGGATTCGCCGGTTTGTATGCGCCAGCGGCCAGTCCGGTGATGAAACCCAATCCGCCGCCGGCGGCCGCGCCGATCGCAACACCCACACCGCCTCCGATCAAGCCGGCTGAAGCCCCGCCGACCGCCCCGATGATCAATCCCAACACCCCGCCGCTGGCGATACTCCCAGAGCGGTTCACTCCGGATTTCAACCCGGCCCGTTCCGCTTTGTCCTGACAGGCTGAAATATCCTGTTCCGCCCCTTCCTTCCCGCTCAATTGCAGATGCTTGTTTGAGCGCAACACCGGCCCCGGTGCCACACAGGCCCCAAAACTCAGCAGCAGTATCACTGCAACACATGTCCGCCACAATCGATTCGACACAGCTAGCACCCTCCGATTTCTTTCTTCTCTTCTCCCTTCGCCGGATGAATCGGTGAGGTTCCGACTGCGCGCATTGTCCGAGCACATTCTGATCGTGCGCGGACAGCGAGCAAGGAACCCCACCGATTCACCCGGCCTTCTCCATCACTGCCACCCCGTCACCTCATACCCCTTCTCATGCAAGCAACGATTCACAAAATTCGTATAGGCCTCCGGCGGATGAGATGGTCCGAATGTGGCGCTGAAGATTCCCGTGAGCAATCCCCACACAGCCCCGCTTGCAGCTCCGATCGCAGAACCATGCCCGGCGGCACCGGAGATGGCTCCACCGACCGCACCGGCAGCTGCACCGATGCCCGCGCCGGCTGCCGTACTGCCGGCTACACGTCCGGCTTTTCCGCTACCCTCTTCCGCACCGGCAGACTCGGCCAATCGCTTGCAGGCTTCGATATCCTGTTCTGCAATATCTTTCCCGACAGATTGGAAATGCGGATTGGGATACAAGACCGGCTTCACGCTCGAACAAGCCGACGTCGCCACACAGAGCGCACCAACGAAAGACACCGCCCATCTGTTCATGAGGCCACGGATCCTTTCCCTGCAATCAGGCCCAATCGCGCCAGCACATCCGCCGCGTTCAGCGTTGTGCACAGCACCCGTTTGTGCCGCCCTCCGGCCCCGGCATGAATCACCAACGCGGACGGCGGCACATTGAGCTGCTTTGCGAGGAACGCAAGCAAGGCCTCGTTTGCCCTGCCATCAATCGGGGGTGCCGCGACACGAATCTTGAGGGCATCACCGTGCAGACCGACACACTCGGACTTCGACGCCTTAGATTGGACCTGAATCGTGATGATCGCGCCGCCCTTGGTATCCTGCACGATCGGATGAGTCATGCGCGTATGAAATCGTGACGGCGTGGACTAGAAAATGGCTTTGACCAGTTCGTGAATGCTGCGCTGCATATCCCCGTCGTCAGTGATAGGGCGGGCAATGGCGACATCGCAAGCCTGCTCGGGTGTGACGCCCTGCTTGATCAACGTTCCGGCATAAATCAGCAACCGAGTGCTCACGCCCTCTTCCAATCCATGGTTCTTGAGGTTGCGGACTTTGCCGCCGAGCTTCACCAGCTTCTCGGCAATCTCGCGGCTGATCCCTGATTCTCGCTCGACCACGGTGGTCTCAATGGCCGCGGAGGGATAGTCGAACTCGATCGCCATGAACCGCTGCTTGGTACTTTGCTTCAAATCCTTCAGCACGCTCTGGTAGCCGGGGTTGTAGGAAATCACGAGCATGAAATCATCGGCCGCCTCAATGATCTGGCCCTTTTTCTCGATCGGCAACACTCGTCTATCATCGCTGAGCGGATGGATGATCACGGTGGTGTCTTTCCGCGCTTCAACCACTTCATCGAGATACACAATCGCGCCATGCTTCACGCCGACCGTCAACGGGCCATCCACCCACACCGTTTCCTGGCCCTTCAACAAATAGCGCCCGACCAGATCGGATGCCGTAAGGTCTTCGTGGCAAGCGACCGTAATCAACGGTCGGCCCAACTTATGCGCCATGTGCTGCACAAACCGGGTCTTCCCGCATCCGGTCGGCCCCTTCAGCATCACCGGCATTTTGCTCTTGGCGGCAATCGTGAACAACCCGACTTCGCCACGCACTTCCGCATAGAACGGTTCCCGGTCAATGCGAAAAGCCTGAATATCGAGTTCGCGTCCTGGCTGACTCATAGCTGATCCATCCTACTGTGAAGTATTTTGGGGCACGATAAACGGAACCGAGGGGGAAGATCAAGCCAGCCACCCACCGTGCGAACAGCATGTCCGGCTAGGCGACTTTGACGCCGTCTAACACTTCGCGGACCTTCTGAACCAACACGTTCGGCGTAAACGGCTTCTGAAGAAACGCGGTGTCCCGCTTGATTCCGCCTTGCGCGAATACGGGATGATCGGGATAGCCCGACATATACAGCACTTTGATTTCCGGCCGGACCGACGTGAGTTTTTCAGCCACTTCCGGCCCGCTCATCTGCGGCATCACGACATCGGTCAGCAAGAGATGAATCGGGCCAAGATGCCGGGTGCCGGTCAGCAGGGCTTCGATGCCGTGGCGGGCCTCGAGCACCGTATAGCCATGCAGTCGCAACGTCTCATGAACCAACCCCCTTACCGCCGGCTCATCCTCGACAAGGAGAATGGTCTCGCGTCCATGCACGCGGTCGGCATTCACGGGCGCGGTTTGGCCGGTCTGCGTTGTCCCATCCACTCGCGGGAAGAAAATCTTGAACGTCGTCCCTTTGTCGATCTTGCTCTCGACCCCGATCGTGCCCCCGCTTTGCTTCACAATCCCATAGACCGTCGACAGCCCCAGTCCCGTGCCTTTCCCCTTGGCCTTGGTGGTGAAAAATGGTTCGAAGAGGTGCGACTGCGTCTCCTCGCTCATCCCCTGCCCGGTATCTTTTACGGCCAAGAGCACATAGTCGCCGGGTTCCAGCGGCATCGTCTCCCGGCGTGGGCCCTTCCCGATCGACACGTTTCGCGTTTCGACGGTCAAACGGCCTCCGGTCGGCATCGCATCGCGGGCATTCACCGCCAGATTCATCACAATCTGTTCGATCTGCCCCGGATCAGCCTTGATGGCTCCTAAACCCTGATCAAGCTCGGAACAGAGTTCAATGATATCCTCGCCCAGCAGACGCCGCAGCATCCCGTCCATATTCGTGACGATCGCGTTCAGATCGACGACTTTCGTCGCAACAAACTGGCGGCGGCTGAACGCCAGGAGTTGACTCGTCAGACCGGCCGCACGATCCGCAGCTTTTTTGACCTCTTCCATTTCACGCTTGGCCGGATCGCTGGCTGCCAAGCGACCCAAAATCAGTTCGCTGTACCCTCGAATCACCGTCAGCAGATTGTTGAAGTCATGCGCGACGCCACCGGCGAGTCGCCCCACCGCCTCCATCTTCTGCGATTGCCTGAGTTGCGCCTCGGTCTGTTGCAGCGCGTCTTCCGCCTTGGTGCGCTCTCCAAACTGGCCGATTTTAAGTCCGATGTCCGTCACCATTTTCAGCAGCTCGTCATCCGGTTCCCGCACATACCGGCTGAAGAACTCAATCACGCCCTCGATCTCGCCGGCGATGCGAATCGGGAACCCGAACCCTCCGTGCAACCCGACCTGCGCCGCCACATCGGTCCGAAGAAACTGAGGGTCGAGTGCCACATCCGCAATCCAACAAGGCTGACCGCTCGCCCAGATCCGCCCCGGCAACCCTTCCCCTGACGCAAACGACTGATGCCACGCCGCCAAGGCGAACGCGTCGCCCTGGAATGTCGGAGCCTGCCATTGATCCAGGCAGCGAAGCACACCGGTCTGCCGATCAAACCGCCAAAAAACGCCAAGATCCCACTCCAGGCTTTCGCCGACGGCTTGAACGATTTTCGGAACGGCTTCTTCCAGTGTCGAGGACTCGGACAAGACCCGAGTCACCGCATATTGCGACGCCAACCGCCGCTCGGCCTTCCGCCGATCGGTGATATCGCGAACAAATGCGCTGAAGATATAGGCTTCGCCGATCCGGGCCGGAGATACGGACAATTCCACCGGGAACTCCCGGCCATCATGATGCCGTGCCGTGATCTCGATCCGGCGATTGAGCACCGGCCCGACGCCGGTCCGGAGAAACTCCCGCAGCCCATGGTTATGCGCCTCGCGGTCGCGTTCGGGAATGACCGTCTCCGACAAGATCCGCCCCAGCACTTCGTCGCGAGACCAGCCGAAAATCGCCGTCGCCTGGGCATTCCAATCGGTGATGACGCCCGCCGCATCGATGGTGATCACCCCGTCGAGCGCGGTATCGACAATGGCACGATTGCGCTCCTGGCTCTGAAGCAGCGCGGCTTCAGCCGCACGCGCCCAGGCGCTCTCCTGTTGGGCTTGGCGATACTCCGCCCGCAGCCGCACGGTCGACCACAACAGCAACGCCAGCAGCGGGAACCAGATGACCAGCGCCGCACCGCCGACCTTCCAGAGCACGACGGAGCGTATCGGCGCCAGAATCGCGTCACGATCGATCCGCACCAGCACCGTCCAGCCCAGACCGGGAAATTCTCCATAGCCCTTCGTCACCGCGTAGCCCGTCACCACTTGCACATGCCGACGGAGATGCTCCTCGATCACATAGCCCGGCTCCCCCGCCTGACTCAGTTTTACTGAGGGCAGCCCCAGTTCAAGCAGATTGACCTTCTCTTGTAGCGGAACCTTCGAGTCGACGAAGACCTCGCCGGACTTCGCGAGCATCTGATACTCAATCGCCCCACCAAACCCTTCGCGGCGTTGCAGCGACCGGATCGTCCGTGTCGTCACATCTTCCAACACCGGCACCGCCACCCGCGTCGTGACCACCCCCAGAAACATCCCCTCAGCATCCAGAATGGGAACCGTGAAGGCCACCGTTTCCATTCCCTGATCGGCCTCATGGCTCCCAACATCTCCGACGACCGCCTGCCTGGTCTCATGGGCGGTCCGAAACCATGCGCTCTGGCTGTAATCCTGCCCGATGAGAGACGACTCGGTGGCCGCGATCATCACTCCTTGCTGATTCGTGACCCCAAGCCAGTGATACATCGGCGCATAGGCTGTCTTTACCCACATGAGGTAGCTGACCAGATACTGTCGATCCGATGATCGAAGCGCGAAGGCACGGGCCAGCATGTGCACATCGCCATAGCGCTCAAACAACAACCGGTCCAACTTGTCCGACACTTCCGCCGCCGCGAGCGTCAACTGTTCTCCCGAGGCCCAGACCAGTCGCCGTTCGACATACCGGAGCAGCACCGCCCCGATGCCGACCGCGAGGATCGTGACCAAGACGATCAGAAACGGAAGCCACCCGTAACGGCGTGAGGAACGCGCAAGTGGTGAGGCGACAGGAAAGCTCATGGCTGCAGCGGACTCGCAATCCAACTCTTGATCATGGCCACGGGATGATACGCCTGCTTGGCGGCTCTGAGACCGGGAAGACCGGCATCGTCCATGGCATTGATATACTCGGCGCCGCCGTGGTGCGCGGCGCGACAGGTCTCGCGAAACAGATACTGCGCCAGACCGGGCACGGATCGGTCGGCGACTTCGACCAGCACCGCGAACGTCTCGGGCGCAAGCCGGTAGCCAAACGTATAACCCACCACCTGATCCTCCGCACAGGCCACGGTGCCGGCAAGCCCCAGCCGATCACCCAGCGCCCAGATCAGTGCATGGGCCGCTTCGGCATCCTCCAAGAGATAGCGTCCCATTGTATCCAGCGTTCCCTCTTGCTTCTGCGAAACCCATCGACGGAACAGGTTACGGCACGCGGGCTGATCGGCCACCGTATACGGACGAAGTGTCACCGACGCTGTTCGTTCAACCCGATTGCAAAGCGCCCGTTGCGACTTATAGGAATCTCCGGCGAGCTGCACCAGCGGGTCGGTCCGGTACAGATAGTCCGGAGACTTCTCCGACCATTGCAACGTACTGCCGGCGAGACGCGCCTTCTGATGATCCGTGACGTTCTCGATCCGGCTGACTGGAGAACCATTGTTCCATCGATGCAAATCGGCTAACCCCTCCCCCACCGATGCTTCAAGCGGTTTCGGCCCAAGCGGGGGCAGCGGCATAAACCATCCATCGGGAGAATGGGCGAACAGGAAGAAAACACCGTCCCGCTCCATCCACCAATAGGGCAGTGTCGTGGCCCATATATAGTGATACACAAACGCGTAGGCCGCTAGTGCCTCATGGCCCAGGCATTCGGACCGCTCCAACGCCTGCGTCATCCGGAGCGCATCCTCCAGTAGAAGCGGGCGGAGACGCCGGTCCGGCCGATGGAGACGCACGCGGGCCGTCACCTCCGGCAATGAGGCGAGCACGACCACATCCTCTTGAAAGCGACCGATTAAACGAGGATTGCTCGCAAGAAGCCGGAGCGTGGTCTCCTGCCGAAGGAGCGCCTGAACCAGCCCGGCATGCTGGCGAATCTCTCCGGGAACCGCCTCCCGCATGAAGGGGCACTTGGTATCCCACCCGAGCTCGACCTCGGTACCAGCTTCGTTCCACATCAACGCCAACGGATAGAGCCGGCAATCGAGCGGCCGGTGGTCATAGATGCCACAGCGTGAGGTTGCGGGATCGAAGGCAGGACACAGATACCCTTCGCTCTCGGCGTCTTTGACGAGCGCAATTTGAGATCCGACGGGATCCGCAAACAACGCGGGCGACAGTCCCTGCGCCACCGCAGCCCCGATTTCATCCCGTGTAAAGTAGGGGCGAAGAAAACTGTCCGACTCAGGAAACCGGCAACAGACATCGCATTGCACACACACGGAACCGGGAACGAATTGTGGCAGTGGATCGGACAGGGTCACTCGCGAATTGGACTCCATCTGAATAAACGCCATGACGGCCCATCATACGATGGGCTCGCCCATCGAGCAAGGAACGACCACTCGACCGCACATTCCATAGCCCCTCAGAATCCCCCTCTGCAGCGATCTATCGCACAGGCAACGAACGGCCTACCAACACGAACGCCCCCTTGTCCGCCCCTGCCCCCCGTGGTAGCATCGCCAGCACACGTCCTCGACATCCGAAGCTCGCACAACACCCCACTAAGGAACAGCCCTTTGGCTCATACACCGTCACCCTGTTCGTCCCTGGCGCCGGACCTCGCCATCCGCCGCTGTGCCGACATACGCACTCAGCTGGAAACCGCCGGCCTCTTTGCCTCGGCGACCGCACCGCAGGCGACGAATTCCTGGCGTGTCAGCCCTTGCCCGCTCTTTCTCTCATCAGAGCAGATCGCCTTCGTCACCAAACTAGGCCCCCAGCTCCTGACTTTCTACCGGGCTCAAAACCGCCTCTATCTCGAAAGCGCGAAGGGGACCCAGCCGAAATGGGTCGCGCAGTATCTCGACCAAGGCAAACCCGAAGCCTTGATTACCTATAGCCGGATGAAGCGCTTTCGGGATGAGCTGCCGGCAGTGATTCGACCGGATGTGATTCCGACCCAGGACGGCATGGTCATCACCGAGCTGGACTCAGTCCCCGGCGGGATCGGTCTGACCGCCTGCCTGTCGTCCATCTATAGCGGACTCGACGACAGGCCTCTGCCGCTCATCGGCGGGCGCGACGGCATGGTGCGGGGATTCGCCACGATGTTGAAAGCGATCCAGCGAGAACGGCTCGGCTGTATCGCCATCGTCGCATCGGAAGAGGCCAAAGAATATCGGCCGGAAATGACCTGGCTGGCTGCCCGACTGCGCGAGCAGGGTGTGCACGCCTACTGCGTGGAGCCGCGGGATGTGCGATTCACGGAAGACGGATTGCGACTTCGGACGGAAACGGGGGAAAACCCCATCGCCGTGCTCTATCGCTTTTACGAGCTCTTCGATCTCTTGAACATCCCGAAAGCCGAGTTGATTCAATACGCCGCCAAAAAAGAGTTGGTGGCGGTCACCCCGCCTTATAAACCGGCTTTGGAAGAGAAGTCGGCCTTTGCCCTCCTGCACCATCCGGTGCTCCGCCCATTCTGGGAAAAGGAACTCGGCGAAGCCACCCTGCTGGACCTCACAGCCATTATGCCTCGCACCTGGCTGCTCGACCCGGCGCCGATTCCGCCGTCCGCCACGATTCCCGGATTGCGCATGGGCGACCGCGCCGTCACCAATTGGCGTGATCTCGCCGCCGCCACGCAGAAGGAACGGCATTATGTGATCAAGCCGTCGGGGTTTTCCGAACTGGCCTGGGGCAGCCGGGGCGTGTCGGTCGGACACGATCTCCCGCAGGCCGAATGGGCCGCCGCCATCGACCACGCACTCGCGTCGTTTCCGACGACGCCCTACATTCTTCAGGAATTCCACAAAGGCCGCATCTACGAACTCGACTACTGGGATCCAACGGCCAATCAGCTGATGCGGATGAACGGCCGAGCGCGCCTGTCACCCTATTATTTTGTGGCGGACGGCAAAGCCGAATTGGCCGGAATCCTGGCCACGATCTGTTCGGCGGAAAAGAAAATCATCCACGGGATGAAAGATGCCATCATGGTCCCCTGCGCCCTGCAAGAGTCGTAACTCGACATCACCTCTTTTTCCCCAAAAGCCTCATTCCACTTTCACTGATTTCCATGGTAGCCTTAGACCATCATGGCGCTGACGCTCTATCATGTCGACTGGTGTCCCGACTGCGAAGTCGTGCGGGACAAACTCTCGGAACTAGACGTCGCGTACAACGACATCGTCGTGCCGGATATCCGTCCGATGCGAAAAGTGGTTCATGAGATCTCAGGTCAGTATTATGTGCCCGTCCTGACCGACGGGAACATCGTCTTGACCGAGACACACGACATCTTGGCCCACCTCGACACTCACTATGCCAAGACATCCTCGTAGGCCTATCAAGAATCCCTACGTTCCCGCACGATCGGCGACAGGGTGTGCCCACCCTTGTCGGGAGTGGTTTCATCTCTTACACAGGAGGCCATGACGCCCGTGGAGGAATGGAGACGCATACTCGCTGAGAGCATCGTGAAGCCGAAAGATCTGGCTGACCGATTCGGACTCGACGAGAAGGAAATAGAAGCCATCGTCGGTCCGTATCCCATGCGGATCACCCCGACCGTCCTCGGGACGATGAAGGAAAAAGGCGACGCCATCTGGAAACAGGTGGTACCCGAGATCGCGGAGCTGGACGATATCGACGCGGAGGACGATCCGCTCGAGGAAGACCTGATGAGTCCGGTCCCTCACCTCGTCCACCGGTACCCCGACCGCGTGCTCCTGATGGTCACCAATCAGTGTCCGATCTACTGCCGCTTCTGCACCAGAAAACGGCTGGTGGGAAAGCCCGGCTTTCTGAAGAAGGGCGAACTGGATCGCGCCATCGCCTATTTGCGCGAACATACCGAAGTGCGGGACGTCATTCTTTCAGGCGGAGATCCCCTCCTGCTGCCCGACTATCTCCTCGAACGGATCTTTAAAGCGTTGCGGAGTATCCCGCATCTGGAATTGATTCGCATCGGCTCACGGGTCCCCGGGACCTTGCCGGAACGCATTACTCCGAAGCTGTGCGAATTGGTAAAGAAATACCACCCGATCTATATGAACCTGCACTTCAACCACCCGGACGAACTCACGCCGGCGGTGAAAGCCGCCTGCGGCATGCTCGCGGATGCCGGGGTGCCGCTCGGCGCGCAGACCGTTCTATTGAAAGGGGTCAACGATGACCCCGAGGTGATGAAGCGCCTCGTCCATCAGCTGCTCCTGGCCCGCGTCAAGCCGTACTACCTCTATCAAGCGGATCTGACCAAAGGCACCAACCATTTCCGCACGTCGGTCGAGACCGGCCTGAACATCATCAAAGCCCTTCAAGGCCACACCAGTGGAATGGCGGTCCCGCACTTCGTGATCGATGCGCCCGGCGGCGGAGGAAAAATTCCGCTCCTCCCCGGCGACTACCTGGTGCATCTGGACGAAGACGGCGCCGTGCTGCAGAATTACGAGCATAAGACGTTCCGCTATCCGCAACCGAAACAGGGCCACGGACGCGAGTTGCCGATGGTCGGTGCGCGGACCGGCTTCGACTACGAAGCAAGCGAAAACAGTTACCCCGATCGCGACGGGTTCTCTCCGTGGGGCAACAGTTGCGGGGGAGATACGGACGCGCTGTGAGCAAGACACCGACCCAGGGCATTCTGCCCTATCAGGACATCAAGCAACTGATTGCCACCGGTGCCCTCACGGCATCCCCCGCGATCGAAGACCGGCAGATTCAACCGGCCAGTCTCGACTTGCGCCTGGGGCGCAAAGCCTATCGGCTCATCAGCAGCTTTCTGCCGGAACTCTCCCCGATATCCTCCCGACTCGACGTCCTCGACTTCTATCAATCGGATCTCGTCATGTACGAGATGGATTTGACGGAGGGAGCCATCCTGGAAAAGGGGCACGTCTATCTGGTGCCGCTGCTGGAACAGCTGAAGCTCCCCAAAACCCTGCGCGCCCGGGCGAACCCGAAAAGCACGACCGGACGGCTCGACGTCTTCACCCGCGTCGTCACGGATTTGAATGCGGGCTTCGACGAAATCAGAGCCGGCTACCATGGCCCATTGTTTCTCGAAGTCGTGCCTCGCTCCTTCGCCATTAAAGTCCGAACCGGACAGTCGCTGAATCAGATCCGGTTCGTGCGCGGCGAAGCCACCGTCAGCGACGCGGCGTTGCAGACGCTGCACAGCAAATCCCCGCTGCTCTATCACAATAGCCCGACCAGGAAAGCGCTGGGGCAGCGCGAGTTCCGCGCCGAGCGCGGACTCTTCCTGCGCATCGACCTGAAGGGCGACGACCGGACAGACTCAGGCATCATCGGCTATCGGGCCAAGAAGAATAGCCACGTTATCGATCTGGCTAAAGTCGGGCACTATACCGCCGCGGATTTCTGGGAGCCGCTCTACCGCCATCGACATGACAGCCTCCTCCTGGAGCCGGAAGAGTTTTACATCCTCGCCTCCAAGGAACGCATCCGTGTGCCGGCCGGATACGCCGCTGAGATGGTCGCGTATGAAGCGGCCTGCGGAGAACTGCGCACCCACTATGCCGGATTCTTCGACCCGGGCTTCGGTTATGGAGCGAAAGGGGAAATCAAAGGAACGCAGGTGGTGCTGGAAGTCCGCCCCCACGATGTGCCGTTCCTGATCCACGACGGGCAGACCTTTTTTAAGGTTGTATATGACCGCATGCTCGACGTACCCTCTCAGCTCTACGGCACCACATTGGGGTCCTCGTATCAAGGGCAGGCGCTCACACTCAGCAAACATTTCAAAGTGTAACTATGGCACCAACAGACCTTCCGACAAAAGATCCCGCTCCGGCTTCGTCGCCGGGCCACGTGGACGGCGAGACGAGCGAGGACAAGCAACTCAGCGTCGCCGGCATGATGACCGGCACCGCCCTGATCTTCATCGGCTTTCTGAATGTCTTTTTGTCGATCAGCGGCGGATTTGAAATCAATGCCGTCCCCCTCCTGATCTACTTCGGCGGAATCGCCGTGTGGGCCAACGCGGTGATTGAGAACCCTACCTGGCGCTATAGCGTCATGATCTGCGCGATCGCGATCGGATTGGGCTTCTTTCACTACGGCGAAGTGCTCTTCTGGCACAAACAGGTCGTCTTCTGGACCACCGTCGTCGTCGTCATGTACTTCATGTTCCGAGAGCCGAAGACACCGGACAGATAAACCCCGATGATGATTTCCGTCATCATCCCCACCCTGAACGAATCTTCAACCATCGCTCGCACGCTCACCCGCACTGTCGCCTTGGGATTCGACGACATCATCGTCAGCGACGGCGGCAGCACCGACCCCACCATTCCCATGGTCCAAGCCTGTTGCGCTAGGGTGCCCGCCGTACGGCTGGTCACCGCGCCGACCGGCCGCGCCCGCCAATTGAACGAAGGCGTGAAGGCCTGCCGCAGCGACGTGATCCTGTTTCTCCATGCCGACACGGAGCTACCCCCGACTGCCAAGACCGTCATAGAGTCGGCATTGGGCAATCCCCGCTGTATCGGAGGCCGGTTCGATGTCCGTTTCGATCAACCGTCCCGCTGGGGCGCCGTCATCAGCTGGTTCATGAACCGACGCTCACGGCTCAGCGGCATCGCCACCGGCGACCAAGCCATCTTTGTCCGCCGGCAGGTGTTTGAACGGATGGGTGGATTCCCGGATATCCCGCTGATGGAAGATATCGAGTTCAGCCGGCGCTTGAAACGCTTGGGGCCGACCGCCGCGCTCACGGATCGCGTCACGACCTCGTTTCGCCGTTGGGAGAAAAACGGGCCCCTGCGCACAATTCTCTTGATGTGGACGCTGCGCTTCCTGTATTGGCTGGGAGTCAGCCCTACTCGTCTCAACCACTGGTATCGTGTAGTCCGATAAGCTATGAGCAAACCAACGCCCAAGTCGTCGCAGCCTCCGACATCCAAGCCACAACCGGCCGCCCTGGTCATCTTCGCGAAAGCACCCGTACCGGGCCAGGTCAAAACGCGCCTCTGTCCTCCGTTGACCGCTGACGAAGCCGCCACCCTGCACGGCAGCTTTGTCATCGACATGCTCGAACGCACCAAAGTCGCCACGACAAAATTGAAGTTACCCGTCGATCGTTATCTGGCTTGCGCGCCCTCATCCACACTGGTCTTCTTTCAAATCATGGAAGAACGGCACAGCGTAAAGCTGATCGATCAAGTCGGCCACGATCTGGGCGCGCGCATGCAGCAGGCGTTTGCAACCCTCTTCGGGAAGAGCTATCAACGCGTCTTCATCGTCGGCACCGACGTCCCCTCGCTGCCGCTCGATCATTATAAGCAGGCCCTGGCTCTGCTGGATGCCCACGACGTCGTCTTAGGACCGGCACTGGATGGCGGATATTATTTGATCGGCCTCAAGCAACCTAGGCCTGAACTCTTCGTCGACATTGCCTGGTCGACAGATGGTGTGCTCGCTGCGACGCAGGGGAAAGCCGCCGGTCTCGGCTTGAAGGTGGCGCTCCTGCCTTCGTGGCGCGATGTCGACACCGTCGACGATCTTCAGGCATTGATAGAAGCCAGTGCTGCAGACGCAAAGAAACCGAAAAATGAACAGGCCTTTTCAGCACGCACGGCCGGCGCGCTGCAGCATCTCGCCAAGGGCCTGCGGACGAAGACATAACCACCGCACTCACCACGGACATCGACCATGAATACACGCGTGGCACTCATCACCGGCGGAGCCAAGGGCATCGGGCGTGGGATCGCGCTCGACCTGGCTGCACAGCATTGGAAGATCGCCATCTGCTACCGCACGAGCGAAGCCGATGCGCAAAAGACCGCACTGGCCATTACGGAGCGCGGCGGACAGGCGCTGGCCATCCGCTGCGACGTGTCAGACCCGGTTGCAGCGAAGAATCTCGTGGCTCAGGTCGAACAGAAGTGGGGCCAAATTGATGTTCTCATTAACGGCGCAGGTCCCTACCATCGCGTGAATCTGTTCGAAGAAACGGTCGAGGGGTGGAACGAGATGTTCGATGGCAATCTCCATCCCATCTTCTATCTGGCCAAAGCGGTTTCGCCAGGGATGAAAGCCCGCAAATCCGGCCACATCATCAACTTCAGCATGGCCAACGCCGATCAGATGATCTCGCAGCCTGACGTCACCGCACATTACATCGCCAAGGCCGGCGTGCTCATCCTCACCCGAACGCTGGCCAAGCTGCTCGCGTCGCACGGTATCACCGTGAATGCTATCTCGCCCGGATTCATCGATTCCGGCAGCGCGCCACCGGAAGAATTGGCCGGCATGACGAAGCGCATTCCTGCCGGCTATATCGGCACCATCGACGACACCGTCGCAGCCGTGCGATACTTACTGAGTGAAGAAGCGCGCTACGTAAACGGGGCGAACATCCAGATCAGCGGGGCATGGGGGATATGAGGGGCTGAGGTGACCGGGGTAGTTTCCGTGCTCGCTGCCCGCACGCCCAAGATCAGATCATACTTTCAAATTAGAGACGGCGTTCGGTCAATGCGCGCAAGATGAAACTACCCCGATCACCTCGCTTGAGGGAAGGGAGGGAAGGGAGAATAAATGAAGACTGATCAAGAACGCGAATCCCATCATCGATTCGTCCAAGCACTCCAGCATGAGCATCTGACCTGCTCCAAGCCAGGTTGTGGCGGAGCTATGGATATCGTCGACCTCACTCCGCACAACGCTCGTATCAAGACCTATGAAGCCACGTGCGAGCGCTGCCACTTGGTCGAAAAGATTACGGGCAAGGAAGAACATCAGCCGGCGTGGGACGTGGCCTCGATTACAATGATGGCCGAAGTCCATCTCCTCCACGACCAACCCACCTGCCCCTTCGACGATACTCCCATCACGTTTATCTCCATGCCCAATCCACGACGCAAGGCCCGTTACCGCCTCGCCTGCTTTTTCTGCGGCCGCCACACTGAAATGAACTGGCCGCCACCGGAAGCAAAGGGGTAGTTCCAAGTTCTCGCAGTGTGGGCGTCAACCCTGCGCCTTTCCTTTGAGCGCCACAACCTGCCCCCGAACATGGAGCAACAGCTCCTTCATTGGCACAAATATTCTTGCCGCGCGTTTCTGTGATCCGACTTCCATCTCCCAGATCCAATTTTCATCGGGCGTCTCCCGAAATAGCTCCACCATCGGCTTTTGATTATTCAGCTGATACGGCACCTTCTCTTGGATTTCTTTCAGAATCGCATCGGGCGCCGCACCCTTTCTTTTGAGCTGCATCGCCAAGTCGCTCGTCTTCCGAGAGTCCCCGATACGAAGATCCAGTTTGGCAATCTCCCGATCAAGCAACTCCTCCTGGCACGCGACGAAACTCTTGAGATCGAGCAAATGTCCGATCTCTAGTTTCATGGTGCCAGGAAAGAGACTACCCTCTTTTTCGATGAGCGCCTCGATTCTGGCCCGATAACTCTCCAGGAAGTAGTAGATAAAGAAAAACTCTTCGGCCGGCCACCAATGCCGTCGATGGACGAGGCGCGTCAGATTTTCAACAAGCCCGACTCTGGTCAGCCGATAGCGTGGCTGGGCTTGTCCTCCCAGTTGCTTCGCAAACCCCTCCTTGACCGAACCCGCGAGATACCGCGCGATCTGCGTATTCTCGACGGCAAGGCTCGAGCCCTCCATCGCCGACTCCAACCAGTTGGAAAACAACTCAATGAGAAACCGCAGATCCTTCTGGCGAAATCCCTGAGCTGAAAACCTGGCGTGGGCCCCGATGGCGGCGGCATCAAAGAGCGCACGATGCCGTCCCAGATGTGTCTTCTTGGCCTGCTTCATCGTTTTCACTCCAGATAATGACAGTGTCACTACATTACCATCTTCCTAAGCTTGCGAATAACAAGATTGATATTGCCGATTGGCCCACATTCTGGGCGCATGAATGACACTGTCATGCAATCGTACCCCCTGGACACGTCTCCCAGCGCTAGACTCAGCGTAGACGATCACTCATTCACCAGGAGGTTCACATGCGCATCTTCAAACGCATCAACGCCACGATCCAGTCCAACTTCAACTTGTTCCTTGACCAGATCGAGAATCACGAAGCCCTGGTCACGGAAGCGATGCATGAGGTGAAAGCTGCATCGGCCCAGGCCACTGCGCGGCTCGCCCGCCTTCAGCAGGATGAGGACAAACTGGCGGCCAGATTGACGGAACTCCGCAAAGATTGCGGCGCAATGGAAAGACCGGGCCCTCCAGGCCGGCACCCAGGATGAAAGCCGCGCCCTCGAGTGCGTCCGTCGGATGACGCGAGCCAAGGAAGAAGCAGGCTCGACCGAATCCCAGCTCACCAAAGCACGGGAGCTTCGCGCCAGACTCGTCGACGACCTCCGCGGAATCCAGTCCAAGCTGGATGAACTCCAGCGGAAGAAACACACACTCGCCACGAGACAGTTCCGCGCCGAAGCGATGAAGGCCATTCAATCGGATGGGACCAGCGCGCTGGACGAGATCACCGGCATCTTCAACCGCTGGGAAACGCGGGTATCGGAAGCGGAAGGCTACGTCGCAGGACCGGCCCTGCTCACCGACGACTTCGAACTCGCCTACCGGCAGCAAGAGGACCATGAAGAGCTCCGCGCCACCTTGCTGGGATTAATGACCGAACAGAAACAGTAACCGGACATCGCCACAGGAAGGAGGACGATCATGGAACGCTGGATGGACATTCAGAAACTCGGGCAGTTACTGCGCTGGATCGGCTCGCTCTTGCTCCTGGGAGCCAGCGCGAGCTTCATGCTGGAGGGCTGGCAAGACTTCGGTTCGCAATTCCGGTACTTCCTATTTCTCGGATATCTGTTGAGCCTGGCTGGACTCGGCCTCCTCCTGGGCGCGCGCGTCAAGGAGGACAAGGGCGCCAGAACGCTCCTAGGACTGGCCGTTGCCGGCATTGCCGCCCAATGCTCGCAGCTCGGCGCGATGATCCACTCGATGGTATCCGCCGACAACGGGTCCCTGCCTGGCGCGCTCCTCTATGAAGCGGCCGGGTGGAGTCAGATTGCCCTGAACGGGGCCGCCACGCTCCTCCTCCTCGGCCCCGTGGCGTTCCTAGGCTTCTCGGCCTTGAACCGGCCGCAAGCCCGCCTGCTCACCGGAGCCTATCTGCTGGCCTGTAGCAGTCTCCTCATCCCGGTCCGTCACGGGTTGCCGGTGACGATGGTGTTGATTGCCGTCGCCACGTTGGCACTGTGGATCGATTCGCGCTTTATCGCCGGCACGACAGTAGGCGGCACCAGTGAAGGCATCATCAGCCGCTTGCTGCTGCTCCTGCCAACCGGCATTGTGGCGGCGCGGACTGCATTTTATCCGCAAGACGATGTGTTTCTCGGAGTGACAAGCATGCTCGTCGGAGCACTGCTCTTCGAGATGCTGCCACGATTGATGAAGGAAGACACGGAACGAACACGCGTTCAGGCATTCAGCACAGTCCCGATCGTGTTGGGCTGGTGCGTGATCGCGTTTCAGTACTTCCCCACCGCGTTAAATATGACCGTAGCCGGGCCACTGGTCACCCTGTTGCCCTTGAGCGTCATACTGACCGGACTCTCGCTACGGTCGTTCGGCGGGGGGAACTCGTACAGGAAAGTCGCATCACTGTTGACGTTGATTGCGTTACTCTCCCAGCTCGGCACAGAAGCGACGTTGCTCTCGTCGTTCCTGTGCGTCGCGCTCGCCACCTTCATGGTGGTGGCGGGATTCCGGTACCAGGAACGGGTAGTGTTCTCTGCCGGGATCGTCGGCTTGATCTTCAGCATGGGCTACCACTTGAAGTTCGCCATGCAGCTGTATGCCCAGAGTCCATGGGCGTTTCTCGCGGCAGCCGGAATCCTCGTCCTGTTGAGCGCGTCGTATCTGGAAAAACATGCGACCCGCATGTTCGGCCGCGTGGTGCTCTTGAGGGAGGAAATGAAAGCCTGGAGGTAGCCGACACCGCGGCGTACGAGAGACATCCTCTCACACCAAGCCGGCGGGTACTCATGCGAGCGCCCGCCGGCTTGGTGTGGTCCCGACTCCCGCTAAGGCAATGCACCTACCTCCCGAACGCCTTCTTCAGCAGCGGCTCCATCTCGCCTTTCTTTTCCATCGGATCGAGAATGTCGGTGTCCCCGTAGAACGTCCCGTCGATGAACACTTTGGGCAGCGTCGGCCAATTGGTCATCTTCGTGAGGGCTTCCCGCTTGGTCGGCTGGGAGAGCACATCGATCAGTTCATACGGGTATCCATACTTCTCAAAAAACTGCATCGTCTCCCGTGTGAATCCGCACATCGGCATGGTCTTCGTCCCCTTGCCGTAGATCAGAATCTTATGCGCTTTCACTTCCTTCTGGATCTCATCTTCTATCGGTTCGGCCATCGTATCCTCCTATGCTTCGTCTTTAGTGCGAGCCGTCAACTCCAGCGCGTGAATACGCCCATCCTTCAACGGCACATCCAGCGCCTGATAGATGAGCCGGTGCCGATCCAGAAGATTCTTCTCCCGAAACGCCTCCGACACTACTATCACCTTCAAATGGTCCATCGTCCCAGTGCGATCGGTGACCGTCACCGCCGCATCCGGCATACTCTTCCGAACGAACTCGGTCAACACTTCCGGTGTAATCATGCACGGCCTCCGTCTGTTCAGGTGAGGATACCCGAGGCCCGACAGGAAACGCAATTCGCTTAGCCGGGCGCTCATCCACACACGGAACGACACAGATCCCTGCACATACCAATGACCACCTCAGCGAATCAAATCGCATCCAGGGTGGATTGGTTTGGCTGTCTCCCAATCGGAAGTCCTGCAACTCACCAGATACCTTCGATCTCCGCGAAACATCCGAGATCGTGACTGTTTTCCCGCCACAAGCAGCAACAATCTTCACCGGTACAGTCCTTGCGGTAGAGCTGATCGAGGCCGATGACATTCGCAGGAGGGTACATGTATCTCATGATGTTCCTTTGGACCACGGTCACTCTCATCGCCGCGATCGCCTTCCTTCGGCGCATGTGGTGCCCCATGGCGATGAATGCCCCCACAATAATACCGTTACACCTGGTGCCTATGAACCAACGGTGGTGGTGGATATCCACCAGCAAAAGTCATGGCAATAGGTTGAGCGCTCGCAATTCATTCATTTGCAGAGGGTTTTCATCGCTTCATGCGCGGCATCGGGATTGCTCACTGACCACAGCAGGAGAACGACCATGAACCAGACGGCCCCAACCCATTCCATCACCCACCATCAAGGAGGCTTCCATGTCTGAATTCAAATCAGGGTTCTTTGTCGGAGGAGATGCCTGCAACGGACGAGTCCTAGTCGTGGACGACGAGCCGGACATCCGCAAAGTCGTAAAGATGACGTTGCAGAAAGCGGGCTATGACGTGCTGGAGGCCGAGAACGGCGAGAAAGCCATTGAGACCATCAATAGCGGAGAAAACCGGCTGCTGCTCGACGTAATGGTGTGCGATATCCGTATGCCGAAGGTCAACGGGATCGAAGCGATTGCGTACTTCCGGCAAAATTACCCCCGCGTGCCCCTGATCGTCCTGACCGGATTCCCCGACACCGACATGGCTACGTCGTTACTCAGGCAAGGCGTGGTCGACTATCTGGTGAAACCCGTTGAAGGAGAAAAGCTGAAAGCCTCCGTCGCCCGTGCGATGGAGCAGCGTGAACTGGCGCCCTTATGAACTCGTCAGCGCCGCAGGTATCTACGCAGGATCCGGAGGGGAGGGCCGGTGTACGGTCCTCCCCGGCCTCACGAGACAAAGATGCCCTCAACCCTATGACGACCACCCACCCCACAGACGTGACGCCCACCAAAGTCGCCATTCTGGGAGCAGGCCGGGGCGGCACCGCGCTCCTCGATCTGCTCCACCAAATTCCGGCCATCGAGATCATCGGCATCACCGATTGCAACCCCGGAGCACCCGGCCTGCAGCGGGCCCGTGAACTGCGCGTGCCGGTGGTACCCCACATCACCGAGCTCATCCAGAACCACGGCGTGCAACTGATTCTCGATGTGACCGGCGACCCCGCCTTAGGAGCAACGCTCCGCAGTCACGCCCGGCCTGATGCAGATGTGCTGAGTGGATCCGCCTCCCGCATTCTCTGGGAACTCGTTCAACATGAATCGGCCTTGCAAGCGGAATTGCTGCATGCGGAAAAGCTGGCCGGCATCGGCTCCTTTGCCGCCGGCATCGCCCACGATATCAACAACCCGTTGCAATTGATTCTGGGGCTCGCGGAAAACCTTGCCGAAGAAACGGATCTCGAAATCATCCACACACAGGCGGCGGACATTATCGCGGCCGTCAAGCGTACCACAGCCATCTGCCGCGACCTCACGGCCTACGGCCGACGCTCCGCCTCTCACAACCATAGCCTGATCCCTCTCAACAACAAACTCGATGAGGCGCTGAGGATCGCCCGCTATGCTGTCGGGTTCCATGATATCGATATCGTCAAGCAGTATACCCCCGAAGCGGCAGCCACTGGACATCCCGACGAACTGCTCCATGTCTTCGTCAACCTCATCACCAACGCCATTCAGGCCATGGAGCGCGGCGGCACGTTAACACTTCGAACGACGATTGAGCAGGATCACGTGGCGATTCAGGTCGCCGATACAGGCTGCGGCATTCCCCCGGAGCTCTTCAACGAGATCTTCGAACCATTTTTCACCACCAAACCTCCCGGGAAAGGTACCGGCCTGGGCCTGTATAATATCAAGCATGTGATTCACCAGATGCACGGCACCATTGCCGTGACCAGCGACGTCGGCATCGGCAGCACCTTTACTATCACCTTGCCACGAACAGCACAGACGTGACCCCCATGACGACACCAAGGCCGGCACGCCCGCCACACGCACCACGCGAGACCCGATGGGGACTGAAAGCCAAACTGATCCTCTCGATGCTCTTCGTCGGTATCGTCCCGCTCGTCATCGGACTGGGCATGGCCTTCTGGCAGGGGTCGCAAGAAATCCGCGACGTCAACGGCGAAAGCTTCAAGGCGCTCGCAACCGAGGCCGCCCGCAAACTCGACCTCGTCACCGCTGAAGAAGTGGCCCGCACCTCCCGCATCGCGAACGATCCCGCAATCATTCAGGAGCTGGAACGACGCCGGGACGGCGCCTCGGCATTGCCCCCAGGATTGGGAAACCTCTCCGACGCCGAACAGACCGCACATTGGGCAGCACGCGACCCCGCCATGGTCAAGGCCGTCACTGAGAATCTGACGGCCGGGCTCTTGCGTGAGTATTACTCCGGCGCCCACAGCCAACCTGATCACCTCCTGCCGCAAGTCATGCGCTCGGCCACGAAGATGCTGTTCCTGACCGATAGTCATGGCACCCTCGTCGCCTCCATGAAGGCCAAACCGGACTACCGCCATGGCGACTCTCTCTGGTGGAAGGGCGCCTTCAATAACGGAGCGGGGAAACTATTTATCGAGGACGTCCACTTCCATGCCCAGGCCGATACGTATGCGTTCACCATTTCCATCCCTGTCATGGACAGCCTCCACTACGAAGTTATCGGCGTGCTGCATCGCGTGATCGATGCCAAAGAGTTTTTCTCCCCTTCCACCCACCCCATCCGGTTCGGGAAAACCGGGCATGTGATGCTGATCGATAGCCGGGGCATCGTGATGAGCTGCCCGATCCTCCCAACCGGCGTCTCACTATCCGACCAGAGCCTGATTCCCCTCATCACTCCGCTCCAGCCCGGCTGGACCCAGGCAGCGAGCGACGGACACGGAGGCAAGACGACGTCGATCATCGGCTTCGCGCCCCTGCCGGAGACCAGCCGCGCGACGAACGGATCGCTGAGCGGCGGCTCCTGGCATACCTTTGTCTGGCAATCGTCCGATGAACTGTTTGCGCCGATCCAACATCTCTTTACCTGGATGACGGTCTTTGGCGGCATCGCCGTCGTGCTCCTCGCGGTGCTGGGCTACGTCGCCGCCAGCCGCATCGTCACGCCGGTCCGCGCGCTGCAACAGGCCGCCCAAGCGATCGGACGAGGAGAACTCCAAACCGCCATCGACATTCGCACCGGCGACGAACTGGAGGATCTGGCCGACGAATTCACCCGCATGAATACTCAACTGGAAGCCGCATTTGCCGGCTTGACCGACCAAGTGACCTTGAAAACGCAAGAAGTGGATTACCTCCGGCAGTCCACCGATCAGATCCTGGATGCGGTCCCGACGCCCATCGTCCTGGTCGATGCTGGTGAATCCGTCAACTACGTGAATCAGGCCGCTCGTGAGACCTTCCACCTCGCGCCCGACGCAACGCCGCCGCTGTCACTGTTCACCGTACTTCCGCTCGACGCCGCCAGCCAAACCAAACTCCGCCAAGAATTTTCCGGGGACGCAGCCGGGGCACCGGACGCAGCCGCACCGGTTCTAAACAAAGCCCCACGGGATCCCCTGGCTCAAGCCGACGGCAACGAGGGGGGTCGTGACCGGGCGGAGCTCCGGATTGGCTCACGGACGTATCATTATCTGTGGTTTCGCCTGCCCAGCCGCCCGGGAGAAGAACCGCACAGCGGGCTTGTGCTCCGCGACATCACCGATGACAGCCGCATGCAGGACCAACTCATTCAAGCCGAGAAATCCGGCAGCCTCGGCGTGCTGACCGCCGGCATCGGACATGAATTGAATAATCCATTGTTCGGGATCCTGGGCCTGGGAGAAGCCATTCAGGATGAAACCGATCTCACCCGCGCCCAATCGCACGCCCGCGATATCGTCGCCCAAGGGCGCCGGATGGCCGCCATCATCCGGGACTTCACCGGCATCACCGCTCGGGACACCTCAGCCCAGCGCATTCCGGTGTGCGTGGAATCCACGATCGAGCACGCGCTCGCCGCCATGCAGACCGCCGCCGATCTGACTCAGATAGCCATCCAAAAGACCTTCGCCGGAGAGACCATGGTCATGGCCATCCCCGACCAACTCCAGCAAGCCATAATGAATCTCTTGATAAATGCCGTTCAGGCGATGAAAGGGGTCGGCGCCTTGACCATCGTCACCACGCAGACAGATCAACTAGTCACAGCCAGGATCACGGACAGCGGCCCTGGGATTGCCCCGCAATACCTCGCAAGAATCTTCGACCCGTTCTTTACGACCAAAGGACAAGGGGAAGGTTCGGGATTGGGCCTGACCGTCGCCCGGCGCATCATCAGGAAATTCGGCGGAGAGTTGCGGATCGAGAGCCGCGTGGGAGAGGGCACGACCTGTCTCATCACACTGCCGAGGATCCGCAATCAGCCACCTGAGGAGGGCACATGCATCGCTTCGTCACCACGCTCGGAACCACAGCCGTCACGCTCCTAGTCGCGGGGCTCTTGCTCGCGCCCATTCCGCCGCTGGCGAAAGAACCGCCGATCCTGCCGGGCATCTCGCCGGAAAAGGTCGCAGACTATGTGCATGCCATCATCCAGGCCGACCGAACTATTTACACCACGCTCGTAGTGACCCGGATGCAGGAAAAGCACATCGTCAAGGCCACCGAACATTGGGAACAAGACAACGCCCTGCCGCTCCCCGCCCAGTTCCTGCAACACTCCGGAAAGATGGTTGCCGAAAGCGGACGGGGCATCCGTTATCGCCTCATCGGCCTTTCCCCGATTTATCAACGGAACGCCCCGGCGACGGATTTCGAACGGAATGCCCTTGTCGCGTTGACCGCACAACCGGATCGCCCCGTCACCGGCATTGTGTCGAGCGGAAAGAAACCATTCTTTCAAGCCATCTATCCGGACCGCGCGGTCTCCGCGGCCTGCGTGTCATGCCACAACAACCACCCGCTGAGCCCCAAGCGGGACTTCAAAGCGAACGACGTCATGGGAGCCATCGCCATCACGATTCCGTTGGACTAACTGCCGGAGCGGGAGATGAACCGACGCGAGGGTGCGGACGTCAGGAGGATGGAGGAGCGCTCTGTGCCACAGCGGCATCGGGAACGAAATACTCTTCTCGATAAATCTGGATCGCCGTCATGAAGAGGCTAATGATGATCGGACCGACAAACAATCCCAGCAATCCGTATAGTCCGAGACCGCCGAGCACGGAGAGCACCAGCAGCAGCACCGGAATCTGGACATCCTGCCCAATGAGCCACGGCCGGAGAAACTGATCGACCATCGAGACCACGCCGACGCCCCAGGCCAACATGCCCAGCGCTTTTCCCATGGCACCGATGGCGAAGAAATACACCACCACCGGCCCCCAGACCAAGGCCGTGCCGCCGAAAGGAATCGGCGCCAGCACGATCGTCAGCGCCGTCAGCACCATCGGGAACGGCACACTCAACACGAGATACGCCAACCCGGCCAGCACGCCCTGCACCAGCGCGGTGACCAGCATGCCCTTCACGACCGCCCGGACCGTTTGATCGAGCCGCGTGAGAATTTTCTGTTTATGCGACTCGTCCATGGGGACGAGCTCGTACAGCGAGTCCATCCAGCGTTCGCCGTCTTTGAACAGGAAAAAGAGCACCATCAGCATGATGAAAAAGTTGCTGACGAGGACCACGGCATTCTTCAGGAGATCCCCCATCTGACTCACCAAAAACTGGCTCAGCCATTTGGCTCCCGACACCACGGAGTCCTCCATCGGCACCAGTTGCCCATTGCCGCCCGACACCAACGAACGCAGCCAGCTGCCGATCACCGGTACCGCCGCCAGCCGCTCGGGTAACTGCTGAACGCCCCCGGCGACAATCCACTCATGGATAATCTGCTCCACCGCCACCGCTTCCCGCACCAAGACCACGCTCATCAAGACCACCGGAACCACCACCACCGTCAGCACGCCGACGGTCAAACAACCGGCAGACAATGTATCGCGCCCGTTCATCAGCGCCGTCAATCGGCGATGCAATGGAAACACCCAATGGGCCAGCAACGCCGCCCACAGGACCGGGAAGAGGAAGGGCTGTAAGATCAGTCCGATCTGATAGAGCAACAGCGCCAGGAGAGCGAAGAAAACGACCGTAAAAAGTTGTGGACGAGTCATACGTGGCCGGGAGAGAGATGCTTCGCTGTCACGTTGATAGCAGATTTATGAAGCGTTGTCACGGGAGCGGTGAAGACCCACAGCATTTGAGACTAGAGAGTGCAATACTGACAGGCTGCTCAAAACGGCCGTCCAGCAAGGCCGCAACGAGTGAAGAGGCGAGACGTACTCCCGTACGTTGAACCTCTGAGCGATGTGAGAACGCCGCTGGCGGACGTTTTCAGCAGCCTGTCAGAGATCCGGCTTTTTCCCCAGAACCGCGACCGGGCGATTGCGATTGCCATTCATGTCCCGAACAGCACCCGGCAACCGCGGGACATCCTCCGGCCAGGTCGTGACGCCCATGTCACTGACACCCTGAAACTTCGCGCCTTCTTCCATCGAGAAGATCGGCGCATGCACTTCACCCATGATGATACCGGTCTTGAGCAATTGCACCCGATCGCTCGCGGTAATCGTCGCCTTGATGCGCCCGCTGCTGATCAATATACCGGCCGTAATCGTTCCCTTCACCACGCCATCTTCCCCGACAATGACTTGGCCCTTGGTGTAGATATCCCCTTCCAGACGGCCATCAATACGCACCGTGCCATCAACACGAATCTCGCCCTTGAGCTCCACCCCTTTGGCCAACAACGTGATATTCCCGTCATCCATATACCCGCTCTTTTTCATAGTTGCTCCCTATTGGCGAACACTCGCCACTCAGGATACCCCAGGGGGGGAGAGGCGCCTAGCAGTTTGTCAAAACGTGGCGCAGGAGAGTCGAGCAGCGACAGGCCCTTTGCGAGCCGCTAGGATAATCCGAGCCGGTGCTTCACTCGCTCCCACAGTCCTCCGCCATGAATCTCGCAATACACGCTCGGTTCCGTCCCTTCCAGAAACACCTCCGTCACCCGCTCAGGACACTGCGCCGTCGCCAACTGGCCCGTGCGCGGGTCGATCGCTCGTGAAATGATCCCGCTCGGGATGGGAAAATCGAGAGAGTCGGCAGGAATGAGCCGGCGCGCCACGTCCACCCAGATCGGCAAGGCGGCCTGTGAGCCGGTCAGGCGAATCGCCCGTTCGTCGTCAAATCCAACCCAAACGCCGATCACCAAGTCTGGCGTATAGCCGACAAACCACGCATCGCGATACCCGTCCGTGGTGCCGGTCTTCCCGGCAACCGGACCCCGCAATCCCCAGGCTCTCGCTTTCGATCCGGTTCCCCGATCCAGCACGCCTTTCAACAGTGACGTCGCCAGGTACGCCCCCTGCGCCGACACCGCCTGATGCCGGTCCACCATCGGGCTCCAGACTGTCTCTCCGGAGTCACGGACCAGATTGGTGAGGGCGACGGGCTTCACCACCACACCCGCATTCGCCAGGCCGCCATACGCCGCCGTGATTTCGAGAAGCGAGACCGAGGCGCTCCCGAGCGCGACCGAGAGATTGTCGGGCAACGCTCCCTGAATGCCGAATCCCCGCAACAGCCGGTTGATCGATCCGATCCCCAATCGATGCGCCGTGCGCACCGCCGGCACATTCAGCGACTGTTCGAGCGCCGCCCGCACCGTGACCTGTCCATGAAACTGGCGGTCGTAGTTCTGCGGCGACCAGGGTCCGGTCCCGGACTCGAAACTCACCGGCTCATCGGCCAACATCGTCGCCGGGGTGATCCCTGTACTCCCCTCAGCGCGAGCCGCCTCAAACGCCGCAAGATACACAAAGGGTTTGAACAAGGACCCTGCCTGCCGGTGCGCCTGCGCCGCCCGATTGAATTGACTTGTACGATACTCGCGCCCCCCGACCATCGCGCGGAGATGGCCGGTTCGCGCTTCGAGCACCACGAGAGCGCCCTGCAGCGGCGTCTCGCCCTCGCGCAACGCCGGGTACTGCTGCTCCAGCTTGGCCAGCCCTTTGTGCAGAGCATCAGTCGCGAGTTGCTGCATGTACGGATCGAGCGTCGAATAGATCCGGGCGCCTTCGGGAATGCCCATCCCGGTTCCCGCCTCCACCTGCCGCAGCAGATAGTCGACAAAATACGGGGCGTCCGCCACGACATCCTCTGGCAATGACACCTGGACCGGCCGATTCACCGCCTCCTTCCACGCGTCTTCGGTCAGCACCCCCTCATCGCGCAACCGGCGGAGCACCACATTCCGGCGATGGGTCGCATGCTCCAGATTTTTTGTCGGAGAGTAGGTGTTCGGCCCCTTGATCATCCCCCCGATCAGCGCCACTTCCTCGATCGAGAGGGCATCCAGGGGTTTCCCGAAATATCGATGCGCCGCTTCCCCGATCCCGTAAATCGACACCGAGCCGGCTTGCCCGAGATAGATCTCATTGAGATAACTTTCGAGGATCTCTTCCTTGCGGTACTTCCATTCCATCACAAACGCCGCCACCACTTCGCGCAACTTTCGTCCCAGGGTCCGTTGCGGCGAATAAAACAAATTCTTGGCGAGCTGCTGGGTAATCGTGCTCCCGCCCTGCACCACACCGCCGCGCGTCACATTCGCCCACAGCGCCCGGCCAATGGCAACGGGATCGACACCATAGTGGGAAAAGAACCGCCGGTCTTCCACCGCCAAAACCGTCTTGATGACCAAAGAAGGAATCTGATTGTAGGGCACCCACTCCCGCACCTGCCGCGACCCGCCACGCATGCCGCTCAGCAAGGGCGGTTCCAAAGCCACAAACGGAAGCGACTCCCGCTCCTGCATGGACATCACATTCGTGATCACGCCGTCTTTCAGTTCCACATGCACACGCCGGGGGGGCTGATGGCTCTCCTCCTGCGCATGCAGGTACAGATCGATGACATCCTGCGACGCCAGATAGTCGCCGGGCCCCTGCACATCCGAGACAGCGCGATAACCCAGCCGATGCAACCGGTCGAACACCCCGGTCTCGACCACCGGCTCTCCCGGCTTCAGCAGATGCGGCGCACCAAAGATCAAGAGGGGTGGATGTTCATCGCTCTTGGGGAGGGCAATGGATGCAGCCAACAGGGCTCCGTAGCCCGCCACGGCGATACCCGCCGCACAGACCAAAGCCACCATTCCACCCATCAGCCATTTCAGTACGCGACCGACTCTCGGCATGCCCCATCCCTTTCCACACCCAGCATACCCGAGGCCCATTGGAGAAGCGATCACGGTCTCACGGCATAGACTTCATGCCCCCTGGGCGCGTTCTAGACCGACCTATCCCCGCTCCAGCGGCCAATCGTAGAATCTGTCGCCGTAGCGCCCCCCCCCCTTCCGAGGTAACCCTTCCTGGTCTTACGCTTTCCAGCAATCCCGGTATCCTCTTAATCAAGACAGACGTGCTTCACCCCCAACCGAGGAGACCGACCATGAGCTGTTCACGTTGCTGCGGACTGATGGTGAAAGATAATTTGATGGATTTTGACGGCACGTCCGGTCATATGTGGATGAGTGCCCTGCGCTGTATGAACTGCGGGCATGTCCATGACCCAGTCATGGAACAGAATCGTCGTAGCATACAAGCCTCGCGACCAACCCCGGTGCTGGTCGCAGTCGGAGACGAGGCCGATTATCACGACGACGAGGTGCATCTGGGAATCGAATCGATCGTGGCCCAAGCGGCCTGATCTCAGACGGGGCACCAGCTAGAAACTTGAGGAGCGGCCGTGGCATCCATTCTAGTCATCGACGACGATGAGGCATTGCGGCTCCTGCTGCGGGAGATGCTGGAGGCTGACGGCCACGCGGTCCGTGCAGCCGCCAACGGACGTGAAGGGCTGGCCCTCTATCGGGCACAGCCGGCCGATCTGGTCATTACCGATATTTTGATGCCGGAGCAGGACGGGATGGAAGTGATTCTGGAACTCACCAGGGAATTTCTCGACGCCCGCGTCATCGCCATGACCGGCGCGTCGGGGGAGCAAAACTTCCTCAGCGTCGCCAAGCTCTTCGGAGCCCGCCATATTCTGGAGAAGCCCTTTGGGGCCGATCAAATTCGCCGCCTGGTGGACTACACGCTGGCTCACTAACTTTATCTTTGCCCGCTTCGCTCTACACCTAGTAAGAGACACCCGTCCCTTGATAGACTGGAGATTGATGAGCTTGTCTGCCAGGTAGAATCCTCTCCAGACGACGACACCTGACATCTTTACCAAATCCGGATACAGATCGACGATCTATGCCACCTATTATGCTCCTGAGTTGTGAGTCCATCAGCAAGAGCTATGGCGTGAAGCCCCTCTTTTCCGACCTGTCCATCGGCCTGGCCGAGGGGGATCGGGTCGGGCTCATCGGCCCGAACGGGTCCGGGAAGTCTACCCTGCTGAAGATTCTCGCCGGCATCGAGGACCCTGACGACGGCACCCGCTCGCTGCGCCGCCACGTCCGCCTGAGTTATGTCCCGCAGGAATCCACCTTTCCTCCCGACCTCACCGTGGAAGAAGTCTTAGCGCAAACCCTGCGCGAGGAAGGACTGGACCCGCACGAAGAGAGCGGCCGCATCGCCCGCGCCTTGAGCCTGGGAGAATTCCCTGACTCCGACCAGCACGTGCGAACCCTCTCCGGCGGATGGAAGAAACGCCTGGCGATTGCCCGCTCCCTCTTGATGGAGCCGGACGTGCTGATGATGGACGAACCGACGAACCATCTGGACGTCGAGGGCATTCTCTGGCTCGAACGCCTGTTGAAATCCGAAACCCGCGCCTACCTGGTGATCAGCCACGACCGTCGCTTCCTTGAATCGGTTGCGGAACGGATGATCGAACTCAATCGAATTTATCCGCAGGGCGTCTTCGAAGCCACCGGACACTACAGCGATTTTCTGGAAGCGCGCGAGGCCAATCTCGCCGCCCAGGCGAATGAACATGCCACCCTCGCCAATAAAGTACGGCGCGAAGTCGAATGGCTTCGCCGAGGGCCGAAGGCGCGCACGACCAAAGCCAAAGCCCGTATCGACGCAGCCGGAGCCCTGATTAGCGACCTAGCGGACCGCGACGGCCGCCGTGAACTGGCCCCGGCCGGAATCGACTTCACCGCCTCCGGGCGCAAATCCAAACAATTGATCGTCGCCCAGCAGTTAGGCAAGAAACTGGGATCCCGGCAGATCGTCAAGGATCTCGAACTCATCCTTGGGCCCGGTCAACGGCTCGGCTTGCTCGGCCCGAACGGCAGCGGGAAATCCACGCTGATGAAACTGCTGGCGGGCACGTTGAAGCCCGATACCGGCACGGTCACCCGCGCCGACAAGCTCCGGATCGTCACCTTCGAGCAGCATCGCGAGTCCCTGGACCAGCAAGTATCCCTCCGCCGATCCCTCGCGCCCGCCGGCGGCGATTCCGTCATCTATCAGGATCGTTCGATCCATCTCGTCTCCTGGGCCAAGCGATTTCTCTTTCGGCCCGAACAGCTCGATCTGCCCGTGTCACGGCTCTCCGGCGGCGAACAGGCCCGGCTCTTGATAGCGCGGCTCATGTTGCAGCCGGCCGATGTGCTCATGCTGGACGAACCGACGAATGATCTGGATATCCCGACGCTCGATGTGTTGGAAGAAAATCTTCTGGAGTTTCCTGGCGCGCTGATCCTCGTGACCCATGACCGGTGGTTGCTCGATCGCGTCTCCACCATGATGCTGGCGCTGGATGGAACAGGCAACGCCGAATGGTTCGCCGACTTTGCCCAATGGGAAGCGGCCCAGGAGCGAGGGACCTCCGGCTCTCCAGGCCCCGTGCCCACTCGCGCCGCGAGCAACAACGGCCCCAAGCCGAAACAGACCCGCAAAGGGCTCTCGCATGCGGAACAAAAAGAATGGGACAAGATCGAAGGCTTGATCGTCAAAGCGGAAGCCGCCGTGACCGCTTGCCAAGCCGCCACGGAAGATCCTGCTGTCACATCCGATGCCACGATGTTGCAAGCCCGGTACACCGCGTTGGCTGAAGCCCAGACCAGCGTCGAGCGCCTCTATGCCCGCTGGACGGAACTGGAAGAGAAGCGCACGCAGGCAATGCAGCCGTCTTAGGACGGTCCTGCCGCTTGTTGCTCTGTCGTAACCGGCAGCACTTGAGGCGCCAGCGATCCTACGGCCATTCCGATTGCGGCCGCTAGCAGCCCGACCAACTGCGGCGGCCACACGGCATCGGCTGAACTGAACCCTTCGAACCCCAACCAGCTCACAAGCCCGCCCGCAATGGCGACAATCGCGCCCTGCGTTGTGGCCTTCGACCAATAGAGTCCGGCCAGCAACGGGATGAACGCGACCACGAGCGTGACCTTGTACGTGCTCACCACCAGTTTATAGATGCTGGCGTCCGACCAGAGCGCAATGGCCAACACTGCCGCGGCAAAGGCGATCAACACCGTCCGCATCATCCGCAACAACTCCGCATCGTTCAGACGGGCCACCATCGGCTTGAAGACGTTTTCACTGAGCGCCACGGACGGCGCCAGCAGCGTCGCGCTGGAACAGCTCATCACCGCCGACAAGACGGCTCCAAAGAACACGATCTGCGCCGCGATCGGCGTATGTTCCAGAATCAGCGTCGGCAAAACCAGCTGTGAGTCGGTTTCCAGCAAGGCCAGAAAGCGCGCCGGATCGACAAGCGTGGCGGCATAGGCCAGAAACATCGGGATAAAGCAGAACGCGAAGTACAACGTCCCGCCCAGAAGAGACCCGCGCACCGCCGTTGCTTCATCCTTCGCCGACGTGATCCGCTGAAACACATCCTGCTGCGGGATCGACCCGAACATCATCGTCACCCACGCACCAAGAAACGGAATCCAGGCATTGAGGCTGGCTGGCGGAAAGAAATCCAGCTTCCCGGCGGCGGCCGCATGCGCAACAACCGTCCCGACTCCTCCCGCCAGTCCGCTGACGATCGAACCGATATACAGCAGGCCGCCCATGATGACGGTGATTTGCACAAAGTCCAGAATGGCGACTGAGAACATGCCGCCGAAGGTCGTGTAGGTCAGGACGATCAAGGCCCCGGCGATCATGCCCAGAGACTGGCTGATCCCCCCTGCCGTGACCACATTCAACACCAGGCCCAGCACCTTGAACTGCGCCGCCACCCAACCAAGATAAGACGCCACGACCGCCAGCGTGCACAAGACTTCGACCGTGCGGTTATAGCGAAGACGGTAGAAGTCTCCGACGGTCAGGAGATTCATCCGGTAAAATCGCGGCGCAAAAAACAATCCGGCGAGAATGAGACAGAGGCTGGATCCAAAGGGATCGGCCACAACACCCCGAAGGCCTTCCTTCACAAAGGTCGCGGAAATGCCGAGCACGGCCTCGGCGCCGAACCAGGTGGCGAAGACCGTCGCGGTCACCACCGGCAGCGGCAGGCTCCGACCGGCTACCGCAAAATCCTTCGTATTCTGCACACGCGTGGCCGCGTAGAGACCGATCCCGACGGAACACAGCAGATAGAGCGCGACAAATCCGACCAACATGCGCGCAGGATAAAATCATCGCCGGCGGCAATCAATCGTTATTTGCGGCGTGGTCGGGAGAATCTCTCCGAGGAAGATGTGAAACTCTTCGCTACAAGGGCAAGCCCGAGGTCAACCGGCACCCCACTAAAAATAGATCGCCTTGAGGCCCGATTTGCATCGGTCGCGTCCACCGCACGTCATATACCATTGTGGAGCGCCACCAGCCCAGTTTTGCACTATGGACCTCAATCCGCTGATTTGGCCGCAGAGCTTGTCCCATCAGCAGCAACATCCCGTGCGCGCTGCGGTTTAGCGTAAACACCTGGCCCTGTTGAACTCCTGCCGCACCAGATTCACCTGGTGCGACGATTTCATATGAGCAGGAGTGACAATCCTCAATCCTGGGTTCCTCCCGACGATTGATCACCGGTGCCAGGCCTCCCTGCTCATTGACCAGTTTTCTTGAAGGGGCACGATTTTGCATAATCCGATCTTCTCTCCTTATGCCTGATGGGACACATTCATGGTGAGGAGAGCAAGGGCCGTACCGACGAGGCGTTATCCAAACATTCTGCAGCACTTCCTTGATTTTCTTGTTCCTCGAAAAGATCCTCCTCATTGATCCCTACCAAACTCGAAGGGAAAGAAGGACAGTAGACACTGGGGACAACTACGTATCCCATTCAGACTGTAGAGATAATGCCGCTGTAGCCATTCCCCTACAGTCGTACGATCGCCTCAACTGAGAACGGCCATAGACTCCCCGTCTCCTGTCGGACGTGACGAAAGACTTCCCCCGCTCACTCAGCCTATGAGACAATCCCGCCACATTCATTCACTCCATCCTTCCATTCGCACCACAAGGAGCGCACGGATCATCATGAGCCTTCATCTCTTCGCCGTCAGACGCCTTCGAATAGCGCTTACTCTCCTCTTCTTTGGATCGACCATTGCCGTAAGCGTTCCGGACATAACTCAGGCACGCAAGGAGTTGCTGACGGCTGAAGAAAAGGACCTCCTGCATCGGGCCGAACAGATCCATCTGGAGACCTTAGCCCTGAGCAGCCATGGTCCCCTTGATGCCGGCGGCATCACGAAGGCGGTTGCAACGCGGTTCGAACGATTGGGATACCGCATCGTCACCGATGGCAGTCAGCCTCATGAAGTGACCGTCAAGGTCAAGTGCGAGGAACTCAAAACCTGGGAAGGGACAGGCCGCTCCGGTGGCGACGCCGACATGGTCGACGCCGCCGTACGACTCTGGAAAGGACCCGCTTGCCAGCTCACCTATCGCTTCGGCACCCGCTCGGGCGACTGGCGGCACGAAGTCCGGACACCGTTCAATAATCCGCAAGACGCGGCACGCCAAGCGGGGCAAACCGATGCAGGAGCGTACGCAATCGCGGCGCTCACCCAGCAATTACAGACCGATCCGTTTCCCTATTTGCTCGCGGCTGATTGGGGACAGTCCGTCCGGCTGATCAAGGCCTTGGATGAGTCCGGCGCGACGGTCACGCAAAAGCAGACCGTGATCGGACTCCTGGGTCAGATGATCGCCGTGGACGCCATTCCCCGACTGACCGCAGCACTGAAAGACTCCGATCAGACTGTGGTTCAAACGGCCGCAACCGCGCTGGGAACCATCGGCCATGAAGATGGAATCCCTGCACTGCTCGCACTCTTCAACACCGGCACGCCGGACCAACATCGCGCCGCCGCCGCCGGTCTTGGCCGCCTCGCACCGTTGCATCCCAACAGCGGAATTGTGCCGACCTTCATTGCCGCTCTCCCGAACGAACCGCTCCAGACTCAGATCATCCTGGTACGCGCCTTGGGCAAGACTACCGATCGTCGCGTGCTGGCCCCGCTCCGCACACTCCACCGTTCTGTGCTGAAGCAAGCACGCTCAGACAGCAGTCCGGAGACAAAGGAGCTGCTGGCCACCCTCGGGATTGCCCTCGACGGATTCGACGGCGTGCATACGGAAGAGTAGCGCTGAGGTTAGCGTTCGTCCTGCTCGATCGCTTCGAAGAGGCTGTTGACGGGAGAGAGAACCGACTTCGGATAGAAGAACCACTTCACAACATGTCGAATGAGATAGCCGGGATGCCCCTTGGCCCCCAACAGTGTCGCGCGGCGATTCCACTCGGCAATGCGCTCCGGACGGGCCTCAGGAAGCGAGAGAAACCATTTCGACAACGCCTCGTTATCCCCTGACCGGCGAACCGCCACGAGAAACTGGGGGACCGTCAGGCCGAAGTGACGGAGAAACGCGCCGTCGATGCCAAGCCGGCTGCCGAAGGCGACTCGATAGGTCAATGGAAGCTGCTGACCGAGAAACCGTCTGGCTTTCTCGGCGAACCGCGGCAACCAGACACAGCCGGCCAGTTGGTCTTGAGGACGAGGGAGTGGCATCTTATGTAGACCTAGGAACTGTTGGCTTTTTTGATATTGCGAAACAGGCAACCAGATGATCGTTCACCATCCCGACCGCCTGCATATAGGCGTAGATGATCGTGCTCCCGACAAACCGGAAGCCGCGCTTCTTCAGGTCTTTCGACAAGGTATCGCTCACCGCATTCGTGGCGGGCACATCCTTCATCCGTTTCCACCGATTGACGATCGGCTCACCCCCAACGAATGACCAGACATAGGCATCGAACGAACCGAATTCTTTCTGCACCGCGAGAAAGGCCTGCGCGTTGGTGACCGCCGACTCAATCTTGAGGCGATTGCGGATAATGTCGGGATTTTTCATCAGAGCCGCTTTCATGCGCACCGTGAAACGGGCCACCTTCTTCGGATCGAATCCCGCAAAGGCCTTACGATACCCGGCACGCTTTTTCAGGATCGTGTCCCACGTCAGCCCCGCTTGCGCCCCTTCCAACAGCAGCATCTCAAAATGCTTCCGATCGCGATGAACCGGCCTCCCCCACTCCTGATCGTGATAACGAACCATGTGCGGCTTCTCGCCGGCCCAGCTGCAGCGGATCTTGTTGTTCATCTCGACGCTCCCTCTCCTCAGAGTCCGGTCACTTGCTTCGTCCGGTATTCGCGCCTGCGACCTTGATCGACCACTTCGGTTTCATTCGTCCGAAATCCGTGCGGGCATGGCAACGCAACGCCTGTTTGGAATCAAATACCACCGGACCTTGAGGACTCCGCCAAAATACCACCCAATGCCAATAGGCCGTTCCCCGTTCGCGATGCCACTTGATCGCGAGCAGCGCAACAGCTGGCAACGATGTCCAGGAAACAAACGGCACCTCTCCGCTTGCCGCGCGAATGCGAAAGTGCTTCATGAGATGGCGCACCGGCTGCGTCTCGGACCAGAGCCGTGGATCGTCAGCAACGATTCCCAACCGGTTTGCCGCTTGCTTGGCTTGCGCGTAGCTCACTCCCGCCAAGGTCGCCACACTGGCGATACCGCAACCGGTCCGTTCACGTTGCACCACCGGCTTCACTGCAACTCCAGTTTCAGTTTCCGTCCGCCGGAGATGCTGAACCCCTCGCGCTGATAGAACGCCAGCGTCCGGTCGAACTCCGGCAAGGGTGGAGTCGTGACTTCCAGCCGCCGCCATCCGCGTGCCTGCCCGAGCAGCCTGGCCTGTTGCAGCAATGCGGCCCCTACTCCCTGTGAACGACACGTCGGCCGGACATAGAATTCGGGAATCGTCCCGTACGCACCCTCCGTGTAGAGCGCGTAACTCTGATACAGGGCGAGAAATCCGATCGGCACGTCGCCGTCACGGGCCAGCAGTACCGCATAACAGCCGTCTCGCAACCAGACCCTTGCTCGCGCTTCCGTGTCGGCCTGATGAAAGTTGAACACCTTATCGCTGACCGCCGCCATAATCTCGTGGAGCAGCTCCCCTACCAGCGTGGCGACGATAGCTGCATCTTCCGGCTGAGCCTGCGTAATCTGAATCGGCATCCGCTACCCCACGAACTCCTGAAAGAGGGCATACCCTTCAGGCCAATCGCCGATCCCGCTGTCGGCATTAATGTGTCCGACCTCGCCGACATCGACAAACCGGCTGCCCCAGGCAGTCGCACAAGCACGGGCATGGCCGATGGACCCGAACGAATCATTCGTACTCGCCACGACCAGCGCGGGAAAGGGCAGACGGTGCATCGGCACCGGCATAAACCCTTTGGCTGTAGCAGGGAAACTGGGGCAGGCCGGTTCGGGAATCGCAACGAGGAACGCGCCCTTGACCGGCGCCCGTGACGGCCCGGCCCAATGAGCCACAAGCAAACAGGCCAGACTATGGGCGACCAAGATGGGAGGAGCCGCGCAGCGCTGCACCGCCATATCGAGCGTACGCACCCACTCCCGGCAATCCGGCGCATCCCATTGGCCCAGATCGACCCGCCGCCATGCCGGATGGCGCTCTTCCCACAAGGTCTGCCAATGCCCAGGGCCGGAATTGCCGAACCCCGGCAAGACTAATACAGGAATCTCCATCACCCCACACTCACTCGGCCTGCTTCTGGCCGGTGACGGCAACCGTTGCATAGTAGACGGCCCGGCTCTGCGGATCTTCGGCACATTCACCGTAGTGCTGAAGATCCGCCTCGCTCACGACGCCCGTCGCCAGATACTTCTCCCGCAACTGTTGGGCGGACATTGCCATCATCTTCGCCAAACCCGAGCCGCCGGCAGACACCGGCGCATCGTTCTCCATAGCCAGCTGGGAAAGTCCCCGTGCTTGCAAGAGAGGCAACAGCGTGAGTCCCAGCGCGTAATCCATCCCGCGGCTTTCGTACATGCGATGAATCGACTGATTGATGTGCCGCATCGCCGCGAGTTGCGCAGCCGTTCCGACAATGCCCCGCGAGGCAGAGAAATCCGGCTCTTCCAGCACAATCCATCCGCCCGGCTTCAGCGCGGCCAGCATCCGGGACAGGGCGATCTCATAGTCCGGCAGATGAATGAGCACATAGCGCGCATGCACGAGATCGAATGATCCCTGGGGCAACGAGGCGGTACGAATATCCCCTTGCTGAACCTCAATATGCGCCGGACGTTGCGCCGTCAAAAATTTGGTCGAGAGATCGAGCGCGACGACATGCCCCGAAGGCCCAACTCTCTCACCCATCCACTGCATCAATGAGCCGGCGCCCGGTCCCACTTCCAGGCAACGCCACCCGGTGGCAAGACCGGTCGCATACAGGCGGCGGCAACTGGCCGGATCGAACTCCCGTTCAATCGCCTGCAACCGCGTGAGTTCCAGTTGATCTTCAGCCGACGTAAAGACGTAGTCAGGTTGGCTCATATCCGGGTACCCGTACGATGTACTACTCCAGCTTCTTGAAACAGTCCGCGCCCGCCACCGCCCGCAAGCGGCGACAAGTCATCACCCGGGTCGAGCCCGGCACGTCGTTCTTGATGACCACGACGTAGGACTCGCCCCCGGTGCATTCCACATCCCAGAAGACATTTCCCTTGGCGTCCTCACCTTGAAAGAACGTGCGCGCGACAGTGCGACAGCTATGGCCGCCGCTTTCGACGAACACCGCCAGGGCTTCGCTCCGCTCTACCTCAGACATCGCCGCAAGCCGATCCTGCGCCGGATTGGCCCAGAGAGGCAGGGGCCCCGCCTCCCACGCCAGCGCGAGCAACGCCGCAAACACACGGCCACCCCGCCGCCTAAACGTCGGCCCCATGGCTAGTTTCCCCTCCAGAAGGACTTCCCACAGACCACACAAATTTCAGCGCTCGTATCGGAGCCGAGATAGAATTCTTTCTCCCGGACATCGTGCGGGCAGGGCGGATGCTCTTTCCTCGCCCAGGCCTCTCGCAACGCTTCGGCATCGTCCGCTTCCATCAATCGCCTCACGCCTTACACACTATTAAGGCCGCGCTTCACTGCCCCCTAGCAGACACTCTATGACGGTGTTCGCATCGCCGATGGGATCGGCCGTAAAGGGAGACCGGTGCTTCTGGGTGACGGTCGTCGTCAATCGTTCGGCCGCCTGCCGGACAGAGAGTGGAAACGAGAGGTCTTGTTGGATTCTGCGCAGGTGAGCCATGGCATCCCCTGACCATGATAGAGACGCCTGCTGTCTCAGCCACGCTTCGTCGGCTAACGCGACCGCCCGCCGCGCGCACACTCTGGCTTTGCCGGCGTTGCCGGAATTCCAGGCCGCGACGGCTCCGACAAGTTCTCGTGTGATGGAGATCGGCCACGCCATAGAACCTACCCGGTGAAGGCAGCAGAGAGAAGGGGGAACCGTCGCCGGCTCTCGACCGGTCTCGGCCACCACCTCGCTGCGCTACCCCATATCGCGGAGCGTATGGTCAGGATTGCGATCGCGGGCGATGGTCTTCATGACTTGGTCGCCGAAGAGCACCACCACACGCCCGCGTTGATCCTTCACCACCATAGACGCCGACGGCGCTTTGAAGGTCGCGGGATCTCCGCCCAACCAGGCACTGCATGAAAACGGAAGCGCATCCAGGACCGTTTCCACGCGATACTCGTGGCGCAGCCGGTATTGCAGCACGTCGAACTGCAGCCGGCCCACCGCCGCGACCAGCGAGTCCAGGTCATTGAGGCTCCGCATGATCTGGACCGTGCCTTCCTGCGCCATCTGCTCCATCCCCTTGTCGAAGGCTTTTCGCTTGCCGACATCGGTCGGACGAAGCCGCGCAAAGATTTCCGGCTGAAACTGCGGCAGCGGTTTGAAGTTGAATCCGCCCGTCACCGAAATCGTGTCGCCGATGGCAAAGAGCCCGGGATTGATGATGCCGATGATGTCGCCGGGATAGGCCTCTTCCACCGTGCTCCGTTCCTGCGCGACCAGACTGTGCGGGCGCGAAAGGCGCACCTCTCGATTCAATCGATGATGGGTCACCATCATGTCCCGTTCGAATCGCCCCGAACAGACCCGGAGGAACGCGGTGCTGTCCCGATGCTTGGGATTCATGTTCGCCTGCAGCTTGAACACATAGGCGCTGAAGGGAGTCTCGACCGGATCGATGGTGCATTCGCTGCCATCCTCGCGGTCGGCCAGCCGGGCGCTGGGACAAGGCGCAAGCGTCACGAAGGCGTCGAGAAAACTCTCGATCCCGAAGTTCGTGAGCGCGGACGCAAAAAACACCGGCGTCACGTCGCCGTTCAGAAACTGCTCGCGCGAAAACGGATTGCCGGCGATCTCAAGCAACTCCAGGTCGTGCTGCACGGGTTCCATGACGTCCGGAGGAACACGGCCGCTGCGTTCGAGATCGGCTAAGAGCATATTCGCCACATCGACCTTCGTCGCGCCGCCATGCGCCGTCTTGCTGAACAGCTGGACGCGATGATCGGCCCGCGTCACGATCCCGACGAAATCGCTGCCGGAGCCGATCGGCCAGTTGACCGGACTCGCGTGAATATTGAGTGCCTGCTCGACTTCTGTCATGAGGTCGAGCGGAGGGCGGCCCGGCAAGTCCATCTTATTGATCAGCGTCAGGACGGGAATCCGCCGCAAGCGGCAGACGTCGAACAACTTGCGCGTCTGCGTCTCCACGCCTTTGGCCGCATCGATAACCATGATCGCGCTGTCGGCCGCCGTCAGCGTTCGATAGGTGTCTTCGGAAAAGTCCTGGTGGCCCGGCGTATCGAGCAAATTGATGATCGCATCCTTATACGGGAACTGCATGGCCGAGGCGGTGATGGAAATGCCGCGCTCCTGCTCCATGCCCATCCAATCGGAAGCGGCGGTCTTGCCACCCTTGCGGCCGCGGACCATGCCCGCCGTCCGAATGAGCCCGGAATAGAGCAGCAGCTTTTCCGTGAGCGTCGTCTTGCCCGCGTCCGGATGGCTGATGATCGCAAAGGTCCTGCGGCGCGCCGTTGCCGCGGCCAATTCTCCCTGACGTGTCTGGTCGATAGCCATAATGGGTGCGCAGCATATCACACCGCTACCGACGGCCAACAGTCGTCGACCAGGAGAAATCGACCGCCTCGCCGCTCGCGACGGCCATGCCAACCCTGTATGATGCCGCCCATGGCCGCATCTTCTCTTCGCATCGCGTTTCTGCATCTGGCGCCGATTCCCGGCGATCTCGCCGGCAATCGACGGCTGATCGACATCGCCATCATGCAGGCAGCACAGGCGGGGGCCAACTGGATCCTGCCCCCTGAACTCGCGGTCTGTGGGTATAGCTTTGTGGATCGGATCGGTACCGACTGGATCGCGCCCCAGCCGGATGAGTGGATGATGCAGATGGGCCGCCTCGCATCGCGACTGCGGATCACGTTGTTCCTCGCTGTGCCGGAACAGGACCTTCGCACGAAGCAGTTGCACAATTCGCTGTTCGTGATCACCCCGGACGGCAGGCTCTCCGGCACTCACCGAAAGATCAACTCGCTGCGCGTGGGATCGGAAGCCTGGTCGACGCCAGGCACAGAGGCGATCCCGATTCCAGCCGCCCCGCTCGACAAAGTCGGGCTGCTCATTTGCGCCGATGCGTATTCTCCAGGCATCGCCGACAGCTTGCGCCGACAAGGCGCGCGGATGCTGGTATCCGCCGCCGCCTGGGCACCCGGCTTTCATGGCCCCAACGGCGAATGGGAGCGCTGCACGCGCGACACGGGGCTGCCGCTGTTCGTCTGCAACCGGACCGGGCCAGACCTCACCATGGATTTCACGAAAGCCGAGAGTGTCGTGGTGCAGGACGGAACGCGACGGCTTTCCATGAGCGCGGCACGCTCAACGATCTTTCTGATCGAATGGGACCTGCTCGGGCAGGACCTGGCAGCGCCGTCGTATCAACGCATCGAGCTGTAAGCGATCGGTCCGTCTCTCTTTACCGGAAGAGGGGCCGCCCATCCAACCAATACCAATCGCGGCTCCTCACCGCGGCACACGACGCTCGCCGATACCCGCGCGCAACGCTTCGACATCGAGTTCATGTTCGAGCCGATGCAACACCTCGTCGCTGATCGTCCCGTCGTTCCGCAATTGAATCAATGCGAGCCGTTCGGCGGTCAACGTGTCGTGCCGCAACTGCCTGAATCGTTCACCGGCCTCGGACGAACAGTCCGCATCGATGGGACCGGATCCGGCAAACCGCTGAAGTTGGCGGCTGTAATGAACCCTTAACCGCTCGATCTGCTCTATCCACAGGCCGTCTCCCGCCGCTAATCCGTCCAATCGTCCCAATGCGGCGGAAGCCGCCCGTTCACGTGCGAGCATTTCTTCCCGCTCAAGGCCGCGGTCCTCCTTAAGCTGTAAGGCACGGATGATCGGCGTGAGCGAAAGTCCCTGCAATACGAGCGTCGCAAGAATTACGGCGAAGCTGACCAGGATGATCTCCGCGCGAAACGGGAACGGCATTCCAGCCGCCGTCGTCACCGGCAAGGCCAGCGCGGCCGCCAGCGTGACAATCCCGCGCATCCCGGTCCAGGCTGTGACGAAAATATGCGGCCAAGGCGGCATCGGATCGCGAGCCCGCAACGTCGCGCTGATCAGGCGTGGCAACGCCGCCGCCGCCGGGACCCAGGCGAGACGCACGACAATGGCCGTCAGACTGACCGCCGCGCCGGCCGTCAAGACTGTGCCGAACCGGTCGACCGGGATGGCAGTACGCAAGGCGCCGAGTTGGAGCCCGATCAATATGAAAATGAACCCGTTCAACACGAAGATCAGCAGGTCCCACACCGCCCGCGCCTGCAGGCGCGTCACAGGAGCGACCGCCGCGCTGAAATGCTGCCGCACATGCAGCCCTCCGGCCACACAGGCCAGCACCGCCGAGGCGTGCGTCACTTCGCCCAACACCCACGCCACATAGGGAGCGAGCAATGTGATGGCGATCTCCGAGAAACTGTCGGTCGTCGCGCGGAGCGCCCAACGCGATGCCATCCCGACGGCGACCCCGATCGCCACACCCCCGACTGCAGCCAGGACAAATTGCAGGAGCGTGTCGCCCAGCACGAAACTCCCGCCGACCGCGGCCCCGACAGCCGCGCGATAGAGCACCAGTGCCGTCGCGTCGTTCACCAGGCTTTCACCTTCTAAAATCGTCACCACGCGACGGGGAATGCGCAGACGCTTCCCGATGGCGGTAGCCGACACCGCATCCGGCGGGGAAACGATGGCGCCTAAGGCAATGGCTTCCGCCCATCCGAGGCCCGGCAGCACCGCGCGGGCGACCGCCGCAACCGCCGCGGTCGTGGCCAACACCAGGCCCACCGCCAGCCATGAAATCGGACGGAGGTTCTCCTTAAACTCCCGCCAGGAGGTAAAGTAGGCCGCCGCCCAGAGGATGGGCGGAAGGAACACAAGGAAGACCAGATCAGGACTGAGCGTGACCGTGGGAATCCCCGGGATCAAGCCGAGGATCAATCCACCGATGACCAATAAGATGGGATAGGGAACGACGAGTTTCTGTGCGACGGTGGTCAACAACAGCACCACCGCCAGCAACAAGATGATTATCTCGAGCTGATGCAGACCGTCCATCGCAGGCCTTTCGCAATTTCCTGGAACGCAGGACCTGTGCGCAGGCTACTGAGGGAAGGCGGGAGAGTCAACTGAATCGGGCCGCCGCACCCACGTCTTTCGGCCGGACGCGGGTGAGGGACCGTCAGCGGAACATCGAACAGCTAGAGCGATCACGCAACTGATTGAACTTGCGAGGAGAGAAACCGCTGGAGTCTGATGGCCGCGGTGGACGTCAGATGCATGAACTCAAGTCCAAATGTATTGTCCTTTGCCCATCGAACCGTCGCCCGCTCAACCGCCAACGGAGCCACCTGTTTCGGCAAGCGCAGCAGCACCGTGACCTGATCGCCCGGATTCATCGGAGCTTCGCTCGTAACTCGGGCGCCTTTGAGCGACACATCGTACACCACGCCGAGGCCGGCCCGTTTTTTCGCAAACCAGCGCGGCCGCGCCTTCTCCGCCAACGCACAGGAAAAGGGAACCGGAACGCGCATCCGCGTATGTTCACGGATATCAAGAAACAACTCATCGGGCATCGTGGCAGACTTCATCGGGCATCCTTTCGTTCAACTCACTGTGCCGACTGTACACAACTGCGATCGGTTCGAGAACGAAATTGTATGTTTGTGCAGATTTCTACTTACCCTTTTACTGGACACACCCAGGTTGTTCTTCCTGCGCTCCTCAGGCACGATGACCCTTCCCTGAAAACTAGACCACGCCGTGCTGGAAATTCGATGCTTCCTGCAGCCCGGTTTGGGCCGCCTGTTCGACAAACTCCTGGGGCGTTAAGTCCCCAAGTGAACCATGCGGCCGGTGCTCATTGTAATCGATTCGCCACGCTTCAATCTTCTGTCGCGCATCGTGTAACGACACGAACACCTGCGCGTTCAAACATTCATCCCGAAACCGTCCATTAAAACTCTCAATCACCGCATTCTCGACGGGTTTCCCGGGCCGAATGAAATCGAGCTTCACGCCGTGCTCGTGGGCCCAGGCGTCGAGCGCCTTGGAAGTAAATTCGCTCCCATTGTCCACGGTGATCATCTGCGGGTAGCCCGTCCGTTTCGCCACCCGTTCCAGGGCCGCGACCACCTTCGTGCCGCTCAGGGTGAAATCCGGCTCGATTATTTGACTCTGCCGACTCCAGTTATCCACGACGGTCAGCGCACGAAACCGCCGCCCATCCAGCAACGTGTCCGCCACAAAGTCCATGCTCCACCGCTCATTCAGCTGCCTCGGCTGAGGCGGCACCACCCGCAGGTGACTCGCGCGCTTTCGGCGGTGAGTGAGCCGCACGGTCAACCCTTCTTCCCGGTAGATCCGGCGCACCCGCTTTGTATTCACCACCCAGCCTTCGCGGCGAAGCATGACGTGCAGACGGAGATAGCCAAAGCGCGGGCGAGCTTGGGCCAGCTCCCGCAGCCGCATGCGAATCGCCGTATCGTCCCGCCCATGGTGTCGGTAATACCACGACGCTCGATTCAACCGCAGCAGCCCACACGCTCGCCGCACGCCGATCGCGAATTGCATGGTGACGGTCCGCACCAGCGCGCGCTTGCGGGTGGGCTTCAGGCCTTTTTTGCGAGCACCTCCTGCAGGATGACCTTGTCGAGCGTCAGGTCGGCCACCAGTTGCTTGAGCTTGCTGTTCTCTGTCTCCAGCTGCCGCAACCGCCGGACCTCGGCCACGGCCATCTGTCCGTACTTCTTGCGCCACACATAGTAGGTGGCTTCGCTGATTCCCAACGACCGGGTGACCTCAGGAATCGGGGCGCCGGCATCCACCTGCCGCAACGCCGTGGCAATCTGTCCCTCAGAAAACTTGCTCTTCTTCATGGCTACCCTCCTAGTTGGAGGGCTGCAGGGTAACCGAGTTTTCTAGTTTTGGCTGGTCTAGTTTTTCGGGAGGACGTCAACGATACCGGGACTGGACATTCGCCAACACGTCAATGGGTTCGTGGCCATGCGTATACGAAGAAGCCGAGAAACGCTCCCCGCTTTTTATGTGATAGCCCATTGTCGATTTCTGGTTTGCAGAACGACTATCCAACAGAGGCAGGTATCCGGCCCTGCGACATGCCACCTGTAACCCATTGGAGCACACCATGAAATACCTCTGTCTGGTCTATGTCGAAGAGAAGATCCTCCATGCCTTGCCAAACCATGAGCGGGTCGCCCTCTCGGACGAATCGATGGCCTACTGCGACCGGTTACAGAAGGTCGGCCAGCTGCTGGCGGCCTCCCCGCTCCATCCGGTCGAAACCGCCACAACCGTGCGGGTCCGCGAGGGGAAGGCCGCGACGACCGATGGGCCGTTTGCCGAAACGAAAGAACAGCTGGGCGGCTTTCTCATGCTCGATGTGCCGGATCTGAACGACGCGATCCGCATTGCCACGCATTTCCCCGCCGCCCGTTATGGCAGCGTGGAAGTCCGTCCGATGAAGGAACTCGGCTGCGCGTAATAGGCCTCCGCCATGAGCGATGACGCAACCACACAGGTCCGCACAAAAGCCGAGGAGGTGTACCGGTCCGAGTCGCGCCGGGTCCTCGCGACGCTTATCCGGCTGCTTAAGGATTTCGATCTGGCCGAAGAAGCCCTCCACGAGGCCTTCGCGGCGGCCATGGAGCAATGGGCGCGCGACGGCATTCCCGCCAACCCCCGCGCCTGGCTCGTCTCCACCGGCCGATTTAAAGCGATTGACGGTTTACGACGGCGCGCCCGTTACGATGCCTCGCTCACCGAGCTGGCCAAAGACATGGAAGCCGCGACCGGTGAGGCAACCGAACGAGAGGAGGACGGCATTGAAGACGACCGGCTACGGTTGATCTTCACCTGCTGCCATCCGGAGCTTAAGCCCGAGGCCCAACTGGCGCTGACGTTACGTGAAGTCTGCGGGCTCACGACCGAAGAGGTTGCCCGCGCCTTTCTCTCCTCCCCAACGACGTTGGCCCAGCGGATCGTCCGCGCCAAGGCGAAAATCCGCGATGCACGGATTCCCTACGAAGTGCCTCCGCCCGCCGAACGGCCGGACCGGCTGGATTCGGTCCTGCAGGTCATCTATCTCGTCTTCAACGAGGGATATTCTGCCTCCTCCGGCGCCTCGCTCACGCGAGCCGACCTCTCGGGCGAGGCGATCCGCTTGGGCAGACTACTACTGGAACTGTTGCCGGAACCGGAAGTCATGGGCCTGCTCGCGCTGATGCTGCTGCACGAATCGCGACGCCAAGCACGTACATCTTCCGAGGGAGAGATTGTGCTTCTGGACCAGCAGGACCGGTCGCGCTGGGATCGAGCCCTGATTGCGGAAGGCATCGCACTCATTGAACGGGCGCTCACCTCGCGGCGGTTCGGCCCCTACACCCTGCAAGCGGCGATCGCCGCCGTCCATGCCGAAGCGTCGAGCGCAGCTGCAACCGATTGGGCTCAAATCGTCGCCCTCTATGACTTATTGATGCGCGCGGCCCCCTCTTCGATCATTGAGCTCAATCGTGCGGTGGCCCTGGCGATGCGGGACGGCCCCGCCGCAGGCCTCGCGCTGGTGGACACCATCCTGGCGCGTGGCGAGCTGGGGGACTACCATTTGATCCACGCCACCAGGGCCGATTTCTGCCGGCGCTTGGGGCAGGCAGCGGACGCCCGCACCTCCTACGAACGGGCCCTCGCCCTAACAAAACAGGAGCCAGAACGGCGGTTTCTTGAGAAACGGCTGGCCGAGCTGGATTAACCGGAGTGCCTCTTGTCGATTTCGGACGCCGGGAACGACTAGAAGGTGAAAGGGAGAGGAGCGGCCATGAAATACCTGTTGTTAGTGCACCACAATGAAGAATCATTCAGCAAGATGAGTGAGGAGACCCGGCAAAGCATGCTGGCCGAATCGATCCAACTCTGTCACCAGCTGCATGGGAAGGGACAATATGTGCATGCCTCGCCGCTCCAACCCGTCGCTACCGCCACGGTTGTCCAGGTGCGTGACGGGAAACGGTCGGTGACTGATGGACCGTTCATCGAAACCCGCGAGCAACTCGCCGGCTATTTCCTGGTCGACGCACAGGATTTGGACGAGGCGATCGACGTCGCAGGACGGATTCCAGGCGCACGGATCGGAGCGGTGGAAGTCCGACCGCTTCGGGAGATTACCGGACTACCGGGGGAATTATACTGAGGACCCAGGAACAGGTCCTCCTGTCGATTTCTTAAGTCTCTATCGACTATACGGTAGCCGTTCAATCCTAAAGAGGAGACACTCCCATGCGATTCATGATCCTGGTCAAAGCCACCAAAGATTCGGAAGCGGGCGTCATGCCGAGCGAACAGCTTCTGACCGAAATGGGGCAATACAACGAAGAGTTGATGAAAGCCGGATTGCTGCTGGCCGGCGATGGACTCCACCCCAGCTCAAACGGAGCGCGGGTGCAATTCTCAGGGAACAGGCGTACGGTTATCGACGGTCCGTTCGCCGAAACCAGGGAGCTGGTCGCAGGATACTGGCTCTGGCAGTGTCGCTCAAAGGAAGAGGCCATCGAGTGGGTCACACGCTGCCCGAATCCGATGCCTGGCGAAGAGTCCGAGATCGAAATCCGCCAGGTGTTCGAAGCGGAAGATTTCGGGGCTGAGTTCACCCCTGAGCTACGGGAACAAGAAGACCGGATCCGGGCGCAGGCAGCGCACAACACATAGGGGGAAGTCATGCTGAAAACCATCGCCCTGATCGCCACGACCATGATTGCCGCCATCCTCATCTATGCCGCGACGAAACCTGATACGTTCCACGTCCAGCGTTCGGCCCACATCGCCGCACCGGCCGAGAACGTCTTTGGACTCATCAGCGATCTACATCAGTGGGCCGCCTGGTCGCCCTGGGAGAAGATGGACCCGGCGATGAAGAAGACCTATAGCGGCGCCCCCCAGGGGACGGGCGCCGCGCTCGAATGGGACGGCAATGCCGATGTCGGCACGGGACGCATGGAGATCGTCAGCGCGGTTCCTTCATCGCGGGTCGTGTTCAAACTCGACTTTCTGAAACCGTTTGAAGCCCACAACCAGGCCGAATTCACCCTGGAGGGTGGAGGGACTGCCACAACCGTGACCTGGGCCATGCATGGCCCTCAACCCTTCATGATGAAGGTCATGGATGTGGTGATGGGCATGGACAAGATGGTCGGAAAAGACTTTGAAACCGGCTTGGCCAATCTGAAACAATTGGCTGAGCAATAAACCAAGGAGGCCGCCATGCGTATGCTGAATTTCGTTAGCTCAACTCTGTGTTTACTACTCACTGTCTCGCCGGCCTTGGCCAAGGACAAGAAGGCGGAGAAAAAGATGGACCAGCAGGCCATGATGGAACTCTGGCAGAAGCTGGCCCAGCCAGGCGAGCCGCACAAATTGTTTGCCACACTGGCCGGAAGCTGGACCACCACGACCAAGGAATGGATGGAACCGGGCAAGCCCCCGACGGAATCGACCGGCACGGCGGAATCGAAGATGCTGTTGGACGGGCGCTTCCACTACCAGGAGTTCAACAGCCAGATGATGGGGCAGCCCTTCTCCGGTATCGGGATCGACGGCTACGATAACGTGACCAAGAAGTACGTGACGGCCTGGATCGATACGATGGGCACCGGGATCTTCATGATGGAAGGCACGGCTAGCGCCGACGGCAAGACCATCACGCTGAAGGGCTCACACCCCGAACCGGGCGGCGGGAAAATGTCGCATCGGGCCGTTTGGAAAATTCAGGACGCCAACAACCAAACATTTGAGATGTACGGGACGCACGGCCATGGCGGCAAAGAGATGAAGTTCCTGGAGATCGTGTATACGCGGAAACCGTGATGGTGCAGCATTGAAATAGATCGGGCAACATGCTTGACTAAGTGCTCAATGCCATCACCTAGGGAGGCCTCAGATGCAACGGACGATTGGAATGTTGAGTTTGGCCCTGATGCTGACCACGCTGAGCGGCTGCAGCTATCTCTTCTATCCGCGCGCCGGGGACTACGCGACGCAGGCCAAAGGCGCCAGCGGCGTCGAGACGATGATCAATCTCACGAATATGATGGAGGCCACGGCCGCCAAAGCCAAGGGCGGCAAGGGCGTGGACAACGCATTCGACGATCTCCACAACCAGCTCCATGCGCTGATGGATTCGTTCTGCGGCGTCACCAAGGAACAGGCCAAGACCCCGGCCTACGACCTGGCATTGACCCACAAGAAGGAACTCGGCGCTGTGTTCGGGCGTCTCTGGAAGTTCAAGGATGACCAACCACAGCGTGACCAGCACCTCGATCTGCTGAGTGCCGAACTAAAAGAATTGCGGGAGACGTTGCAAACCATAAAATAATCCGACGACGGAGGCCGGTCATGACACGCTCGACGACAACAGCCGGCAGCGGGGTCGTCACCCTGCTGATCGGCACCAGGAAAGGCGCGTTTACCCTCAAGAGCGACCGGGCGAGACGCACCTGGAAAGTCTCGCCCCCCAGATTCCTCGGCCACATCATCCACCACGTCGTAGCCGATCCGCGGGACCGGCGCACGATCTTGATGGCGGCCAGTACCGGCCATCTGGGACCCACGGTGTTTCGCTCCACCGATGCCGGAAAGACGTGGAAGGAATCCGCCGCGCCGCCGGCGTTTCCCAAAGTTTCGGAGAGCGAGAAAGGCCGTGCGGTGAATCACACCTTCTGGCTCACGCCCTGCCACGCGAACGAACCGAACGCCTGGTACGCCGGCACTTCGCCGCAGGGCTTGTTCCGGTCCGACGATGGAGGCGTCACCTGGAAGCCGTTCTCCTCCATCAACGACGATCCGCAGTACCGCGAGTGGATGGGCTCCGTGCAGGACGGCACACCCGACGGCCCGAAGCTGCACTCGATCATCGTAGACCCGCGCGATCCACGACATCTCTATTTCGCCATGTCCGGCGGCGGCGTGCATGAATCCGTCGACGGCGGAAAGACCTTCGCGCCGCTGATCCAGGGGCTCGACGTAGTGGAGGGATTCAGCCCCTCTGTCGTGACCTACCACGATCCCCACTGCGTGCGGCTCTGCCCGAGCAATCCGGATCGGCTCTATCAGCAGAACCATTGCGGCATCTACCGGCTCGATCGGCCCTCGAATACCTGGGTGCGGATCGGCAAGAACATGCCGAAGAAAGTCGGTGACGTCGGATTTCCCGTGATCGCGCATCCGCACAATGCGGACCAGGCTTGGGTATTCCCGATGGATGGCGCAACGGTCTGGCCGCGTGTGAGCCCGGATGGGAAACCCGCCGCCTATGTCACGCGCAACGCCGGGAAAAGCTGGACGCGCCAGGACAAAGGCTTCCCGCGATCGAATGCCTGGTGGACGGTGAAGCGTCAGGCGATGGCCAATGATAGGCACGAGGCAGTCGGGCTGTATGTGGGCACCACGCAGGGCGAAATCTGGGCGAGCCGGAACGAGGGAACGACCTGGACCTGTATCGCGCGGCATCTGCCGGAAATCTATTCAGTGGAAGCCGCAGCACTTGGACGATGACAGTCCACATCCCCAGTGCCTTGCAGTCCTATACGGCGCAACAGAGCGAGGTTCCAGTGGAAGGCGCTACGCTCACCGAGATGCTGGCCGCGCTGGACCGCCGTTTTCCCGGCATCCGGTTTCGCATCATCACGGAGCAGGATACGATCAGGCCGCACATCAGAATCTTTGTGAACGACGTGCAGTTCCAGGACTTGTCAGCGCCCCTCAGCAAGACCGATACTGTGTACATCGTCTGCGCCCTCAGCGGCGGATAATCGCGAGAGGAGAGATTATGCCAACCCCCGACAACGCTAAGCTCATCGAAGGTCAACGTCAGGATTGGAACCGCGTCGCCGGTGGATGGGAAAAGTGGGACCGCCTGTTCGACGAACAGATGGCCTTTTTGAATCATCGACTCGTCGCCGATGCCCGGCTTCATGCAGGGATGAATGTTCTGGATCTCGGCTCCGGCACCGGCTACCCCGCCTTACTGGGCGCACAAACCGTCGGAGTGACCGGACGTGTCACCGGAATGGATCTCGCGGAACAGATGCTGGCCGCCGCGGATCGAAAGGCCGCACGCCTCAGCCTGACCAATGTCTCGTTCAAAACCGGCGACGTGACGAGTCTCCCCTTTGAACCGAACTCCTTCGACGCCATCACCAGCCGCTTTTGCCTCATGTTCCTCCCGGAGATTCCGAAGGCCGCGGCAGAAATCGCGCGGGTCCTGAAACCGGGAAGCTGGGTCGCAGCCGCTGTCTGGTCTGCCTCTGAAAAAAATCCCTCGATCGGGCTCTCGATGGCCGCCATCAAGCAAGTGATCGAGCTGCCGCCGCCGGATCCAACCGCACCGGGCATTTTCCGATTGGCCAAACCGGGCGAGCTCGCCGGGATGTTTCAGCAGGCCGGACTAGTCGATGTGACGGATCACGAGTTCCTGGCGGAGTGGTCCTATGCCTCGGCTGACGAGTATTACACCAGCCTGATGGAGATTGCCGCGCCGGTGCAAAATCTCATGGCCAAGCTGACCGACACGCAAAAGCAGGACGTGAAACAGCGCATCACCCAAGCCGCGTCCAATTACACACGCGCTGGCCGGATTGTCTTCCCGATGGCGGTGCGAATTGTCGCGGGACGCAAACCGGTCTAGAACCGCTTTCACAATCTTCCTCCCCTTTGTAAGGGGGAGGCTGGGAGGAGTAGAGTCTCCGCCTGCGGCTCCTGCACAGTCGTCCGGACATAGCCTTGGTAGCCGGCTAGCGCTTCGACCTCCCCTACCCCTCCTTACGAAGGAGGGGGCAGACAGAGCATTAAGATATCGGAAACAGAATTTTGAGGTAGAGTCTAGTCTCATGGCCAAGACGGACGGCTTCAAGGATTTCGTGCTGGACCAGTTGGCTGACCTCCGGGGCCTGACCTGTCGCGCCATGTTCGGCGGCTATGGGATCCGCTATCGCGAGATGTTCTTCGGCATCATTCACAAAGGCCGGCTGTATTTCAAAGTCACGCCGGAGACTAGCGCGTCCTACCGCGCCCTGGGAGCGAAGCCCTTCCGCGTGACCAAGTCGATGACGCTCAAAACCTACTACGAAGTGCCGGCCGACATTCTTGAGGATGCCGCGCTGCTGGCTGAGTGGGCTGAGACCGCCAGTACCGTTCAGCGCCCTCAACCGGAGCGACGACGCGCCGCGTCCAAGACCCGCAACTCCAACCCAGCTCGAACAACCCGCGCCCGTTCATAGTCGACGGATCGGGCGAGCCCATAGCCGCCGGCTTGATGGGGACTTATAATGGTCCCAATGTCAGCCGGGATCAGTTCAATATTATCCTCTTTGCGCCTTGTCCAGGCACACATGGTCCATCATGTCCTGCTCCTGACAGCCTGCGTGCTTCTATTACTCGGCAATGGATCATTGGGAGCGGAGCCATCGCCTGCCCCCCTGCTCTGGCGTACGGTTCCGACCGTCAGTCCATCCGATCAACCCCTCCCTCCGAGGAAACCGTCGATTCTTCGCGAACGAGACATCGCCTTCGATGAGCTCCTGGTGAAAACGTTGAAAGATGCCGCAGCCAGGCCGCTCCCACCGATCGCGGTCGAGCTGTTCGACCTCGGGCGGTATGAGTTGGATGTGGTGTCCACCCTCTCGCGGATCAACGATACGAGCTTCATTCGCGGGCAGCTGAAGCCTCAAGACTCCGGCGAGTTTTCCCTCGTCCTCAACGGCGCCAGCGTGACAGGCACCGTTCACCTCGGGCCGCGCGTCTTCCAAATCGAGTCGCTTGGCAACGGACGTCACCGTTTGATCGAGATCGATCCGGAGCAAGAGTCGAAAGAGTAACGAGCGTGGAACCCCGATGCTGGCATGGCCGAACAACGCCCTCCTTCTGGCCGACGCGGTTCTCTTCATACATCTCGCCTTTGTTCTCTTCGTCCTGTTCGGCGGCTTGCTGGCGCTGAAGTGGCGGAACATCATCTGGTTCCATTTGCCTGCCGCAGCCTGGGGGGCCTTCATCGAGTTCAGCGGCTGGATCTGCCCGCTGACCCCGTTGGAAAATTGGTTGCGCGAAAGGGGCGGCGGATTGGGCTATGACGGTGACTTTGTCGGACGCTATCTGCTCATGCTCCTCTACCCGGATCATCTCACCCGCACCGGACAATTCGTCCTGGGAATCGTCGTGATGACGCTCAATCTGATGGTGTATGGGTGGCTGTGGAAACGCGGCCGTCTGATGAATTCCCACAAAGGTTCATGCGACTGAAGGAGACGGTCGGGAACGCAAGCATTACGAGCCTCACCTGAATTTGGATGCCTCTCCACACTGAGATTTTCTGATTCATCTGCCGTCCAGCCCTCTTTCGCTAAAAAGAGAGGGGGCCCCAGAAATTCGGACAGTGTGCTAAGTGGTAGCCTTGCTTAACCAACGCCCCCGAAGGGGGGGCGCACCAGAGGAGCGAGGCGATGAGGCGAACAAGACGCAATCATGGGGCGGCATTCAAGGCACAGGTGGCGTTTGCCGCGGTCAAGGGCGACAAGACGCTGGCGGAATTGGCGACACAATTTAGCGTGCATCCCACCCAAATCACGGAATGGAAACAGCACTTGCTGACGCGGGCCGTGGACGTGTTTGGCGGGACGAAGGCTCCGTCGGATGTGCCAGACCTCAAGGTCCTCCACGCCAAGATCGGGCAGTTGGCGCTGGAGAATGATTGTTTAGAAGGGGCGCTCATCAAAGCGGGCTTGCGGAGCGCAAAGCGATGATCACACGCACCCACGCACTCCCGGTGATACGGCAATGCCAGCTTCTAGAGCTGGCGCGCTCGACGGCCTACACGCAGCCTCGTCCAGTCTCCGCATCGGATCTGGCGCTGATGCGCCGAATCGACGAGCGGCATCTGACCGCTCCGTTTGCCGGAGCTCGGATGTTGCGCGACCTGGTGCGGGGCGAAGGTCACAGGATTGGGCGGAAGCGAGTACGCACCCTGATGGCCCGCATGGGCATCGAAGCGCTGTACCGCCAACCCCAGACCAGCCAGCGACATCCGGCGCATCGGGTGTATCCGTATCTGCTTCGTCATCTGGCGATCACTCGCCCCAACCATGTGTGGGCGGCAGATATCACGTACCTTCCGATGGCGCGGGGCTTGGTGTATCTCTTCGCGGTCCTGGACTGGGCGAGTCGCCGCGTGTTGGCGTGGCGGCTGTCCAACACGCTGACGACCGACTTCTGCATGGAGGCGGTCCAGGAGGCCCTGGCCCGCTATGGCACGCCGACCATCTTCAACACAGACCAAGGCTGCCAGTTCACGAGCCAGGAGTTCACGGGGTTGCTGAAAGACCATGGCATCCAGATCAGCATGGACGGCACCGGCTGCTGGCGGGACAACGTGTTTGTCGAACGGCTGTGGCGGAGCGTGAAGTACGAGGAGGTCTATTTGCGGGCCTATGACAGCATCAGCGCCGCTCGTCAGGGAGTGGGGCGGTACCTGACCTTCTATAACCAGACGAGGCCGCCCCGAGCGCTTGACGGCCAGACGCCCGAAGAGGTGTACTGCGACAACCTGACGACACGGCTCACGGCCGCGTCGTCAGACCACTGCGAGGCGCCACTTAAGAAATGGAATATGCTGTCCAACCAGCTGGGGCCACCTCTCCTTATGAATCCACTTGTTTTTTGGCTTAATGCTTCCAGTAGCTTTATCGCGGCCCAGCAAGTCCTGCAATGAACCGAAATAGACGAGTGGCGTCGTGGTGGAAACTCTTGTCGGGTCGCTGTCAGAATGGCGCGAGAGGAATTGCCAGCCGTCGAAGTCCACGTGGGATTCGAGGTCCGTCTGCCACGCATCCGCCACAGCAGGCTTGAAAGTCATCACCAGCACCCGCTTGGCCTTTAGTTTCTTGGCGAGCTGATAAGTGGTGAAGGTTTTACCGAAGCGCATCTTTGCGTTCCACAAGAAACGTGGCGCGGCATTTTTATTCTCTGCCCAAATCGAATTGAAGTAGTCAAAAGTCTTTTCGACAGCCTCGGTCTGTTCCCGCCGCATCGAGAAGGTTTCGTGATGCGTTCCCGTGAACTGCTGTCCGGTGCGAAGTTCAGTAAGAACGGTCTTCACGTCCTTGACCGAGCACCGTACCCACTCCAATTCGGTGTTCTCGAATCGCTTTTTGACGAGCGCCTCGCGGACGTCGTAGTCGCTAAAGATCGTGCCGTCGTCGCGCTCGCCGGCCACATCCAGCTCAATAGTGTAGTTTTTGATGTTGGCGGTCTTGAGTTGCTCGGCGATGCGCTGCTTCACGTCGCGCGTCGTCTGCCCCACCTTAAGGAGACCCTTGTGCGCCTCGTCCGCGATGGAGTAGGCGTAGATGCGGGGCCGGGCTTCCGGCTTCGGCTCAAGGATTTCCTCGATGGACTTACTCATCGTCGTCGGAAACCGCCTCGTCGGAATCGTCGCTTGTGAGATCCATCGGACGGACTATCTTCTCGATGAAGACGATCTCACTGGCGGTGAGCGCATATTTTTCGTAGAGATCCTCGTCCGTCCACTGCCTGGTCCACTTCTGGGTCGGCACGAACGTGTAAACCTTGCGCGTTGTGTGTTGGGATGGCTTGTGCAAAAGAATAAGGAGGCGAGTCAGTCGACAGGAGAGGTAGGACAGAACGCTCTCGGCCTCGGCCTGGGAGTCAAAAGGACCAATGCAGAGATACGTCTCCGACGAGATGCTGCCTCGATCCCCGACGAATGGCGTACTGATAATTCGATGCGGATAAGTGTCCTTGTTACCGGTCCTCGGCGCAGCATAGCTTGCGAAAAGCTTCCACTTGTCGATGAGGTCAGTGCCAGTCGTGATAGAGCTGTGTGTATCCCGTACCGCCGTTCTGATAGACCAACACGTCACCGGCGCGCTTAGATGCCCTACCCTTGAACGTTGTCTCTAGCCCGAACGGCTTTCTGGAACTAACCAGTCGGTCGAAACGCCTATTGTCAGGCAGGGACAGCGATTGCGACTGTCCACTCTCGACAGCAACGACCTTCCTGAAGATCGCCAGCCCTTCATTGAAGCGGATGAACACGTCCGCACCCTCTTCGAGAAGCGGGCGAGTGGTGGTCGAATCAGGCCAGTCCTTGAAGTGGGTTGTGACTCGGCAGGGCCCAGGATTGTCCCGGTCCCAGAGGAAGTAGCAAACGCCGCCCTTGAGGCCCACCCCCGGGAAGACGTCCGACGCGCTGAGATAGTCGTCAATTGAGCGCAAGCGATCGTCGGCGAGCATAGACTCTCTGAACTCATCCAGCCCCTTCCCGCCGGCGAACCAACGGGCGGGAATGACGAGTGACAGATAGCGCGGTTCGAGCTTTTTCGCCTGTTCTACAAAGAGGTGGTAGATCGGCGCCGCGCTCTTACCGTAGCCGCCGTCGTCCAATTGGTACGGCGGGTTGCCTATGATCACGTCGAATTGCATATTGCCTCCAAACAACTTGGTCACCCAAGTCTTGATATCGTTGGTGTGAATGAACGCGTACGCATGGGTTTCAAGCTCTTCACCACGGTCCAATGCTTTCTGACTTGCGCCGCAATACGTGCACTTGCCATTTACCCACGCGTGTTTCATGCGCTCGAACCAGATGTTGCCCGCATCGCTGGCGAAGCCCTTGGCGATGGAGTGCGTGCCCTTGGCGTGCTTCGAGCAATAGACACTCCGGCGTGCAAGTAAGCTGGTGAGGTGCGTGATGCCGATGCCGAACACCTGCTTGGTCAGGATGTGATCGACGCGTTCTTGGAGATCGGGAATTTTCTTCTCCAACCCTTTGGTGAGACGGCTGGTGATCTCGCGTAGAAATACGCCGGTTTTCGTGCAGGGGTCCAGGAACTTCACCGTCTTGTCGGCCCAGATGTTCACGCCGCCGTTGTTGGCGGCCCACGTTTCGGCCAGCGTGTCCAGCATCCTGTTCGCGAGCTCCGGCGGTGTGAACACCTTGTCGTTGGAGAGGTTGGCGATGCACGTCAGCACATCCGGGTTACGGCCGCGGAGTGTGAAGGCGGCTTGCTCGCTCATGCGTGCGTCCCCAGCACGAAGCGAGCGTGTTCAATACGCAGCATCTGGTAGGGCGTCATAAACCGCACGCCCAGGCCCACGCAGGCATCGGGTATTTTGATCCGGTTAGGCGAGTTGGACGGATGTTCGTGGGTCACGATCACATGATTGCCAGCCAGCGCGTGCGCAATCAGATAGAAGTCCGCCACTTGCAGAAAGGTGTTGATAGCGGCCGGTGTGTATTGCTGCCCCGTAGCCCAGGTGCTGACCTGGGTAAACTGCGGCGCCAGTGTCGGAGGCGTTCGCCGAAAGAGCGCATCGCCGTGGTTTCTGGCCCAGTCCGACAACTCGTCCTGGCCCGCCTCGATTTCATCGGCCACTTTGTCGATGGTGAACACCGATCCCGTGTTGCCCTTGTGCACCAGCCAGTCCCAGAACGCCGGGCAGAAATCCAGACCGTAGTGCAGGTTCTTCGCGGACATGAACACATTGGCGTCCAGCAGATAGCTCACGCCGTCACTCCCAGCTCGCGCGCCGCTTCGTAGAACGTGGCCGTCTTGCGCATCCCCAGCATGCGGAAGGCATCTGGAAACGAGGTCAACCCCTCCAGCGTGCTGGATACGATGGCGCGGGCAAAGCGCTTGCTGGTGCGCGCGCCCAGGCTGTGATAGAAGTCGCCGCCACTGCTGCTGCGTTCCTTCAGCGTGCGCAGCCGCTCCTGTTCCTCCCGGTAGTGCTGCCACAGCGCAACCTGGCTAATGAAGCCTGCGTCGAACAGGCGGCGCAAGGCCACCAGCGTGCTGACCTTAAACTCGCGTGCCAACCGCTGGATTTCGTCCGGAATCGGCGCATCAGGCTGGTGCGCTGCTCGCAGCTCCGCCATGGGCATCAGCAGTTCCGCCGCGACCTGGTTGCACCAGCGCTCGGTTTGCTGCTCGGGCACCTGCCCCACCTGCGTGTCCGACACGCCCGTTGCGCCCAGCCACACATGGGCCAGCTCATGCGCCAGCGTGAACATCTGCGCGGCCTTGCTGTCAGCGCCGTTCAAGAAGACCAGCGGCGCAAGGCTGTCCGCCAGCGCGAAGCCGCGAAACTCACCCACGTCCAGCTTGCGGTGGCTGTTGCTGCCCACCACGGAACTCACCATCACCATCACCCCGGCGTCTTCGGCCTTGGCGATCAACTGGCGCAACGCATCCGCCCAGGTGGGCATTTGGCGACGCGCCTCGGCGGACAAACTCAGCGTCTCGCGCAGACGTTGTGCCACCACCTCCGGCGCTTCCTGCAACCTGGCGCTGCCGACGAATGGCAAGGCCGGCAAGCCGTGCATACGGGCATGGTTGCGGTACCACTCCTGCCGTTGCTGGCATAGGTAAAGGGTGTCCAGCAGGTTGCTGCTGGGTTCGGCGAGCGCCTCGTCGCGCAGGATGCGAAAGTCCGGCACCGGCAGTGCCAGCGCGGGCGGCTGGGGCAGAAAAAAGTAGCCGATGGCGGTGTGCGTGAGGCGCGCGAAGTCTTCCAGTTGCTTGAGCGTGGGCTGAGCTTCGCCACTGAGCCACAAGGGCCACTTGTTGAAACGTGCCACCAAGTCGCTGTCGTCAAAGCGCGCGCGTTTCGCCGCCCAGCGAAGCACAGGTATGGAAGCAGCCACCGTCGTCATGCCTCCTCCCTAGGAGATGGGGCAAGTGCCACGTGCATAAACCCGGTGGCCAGCTCGCTCACCGTCATCGGCGGGTAGATCTTGGTCGGCATAAAGATTTCATGTTTTCCGAGGTTGGCAAAGAGGTCTCCCTCCGCACTGTAGGCCGACGCCTGCGTGAGTATGTCCAAGCGAAAATCTCGCCGCTGAAACTTCCCCTTGCCGAGGTAGCCCCACTCCGCAAAGGTGATCGGCTGGCCATCGCTGGTGCGCATCGACAAGGCGTCACCGTGGATGAGGTTCTGCGAAAGCACATAGAAAGCGGCCTGATACAGGTTATCCGACTCCTCGAGATTCAGATAGTCGGCTAGGATCTCCAGCATGTTAGAGCGGCACTCGGCGATGTTATCCGCCAAGATCTCAATCCCGTAGGTACACATCAGGGCGAGAAGAGCGTAGTGCCGCTTTTCAAAGTCGGACTTTCCAAACTTGAGTTCGACGGCAGCAAGCTTGCGCTGCAGAATCCGAACGAGGAAGTTCCCGCTCCCGCACGCCGGCTCCAAGAATCGGGAGTCAATGCGCTCGGTCTCGCCCTTGACGAGATCGAGCATTGCTTCGACCATCCACGATGGCGTGAACACTTCCCCGTGGTCAGAGACGCGTTGTTTGGACTTGACTAGGCTCATGGGTAAAACCATTCGGGGCACAGATCGTAGCCGTGCGGACGACAGCGGCAAAGGCGCTCAGCAAAGCGCACGAAGATGGGGCCGAGAGTGAGGCCGGAATATTCTTGCGGCTTGAGCCAGGAGCTGGCGTGGAATTGGCCCGTGGCGTCCCAGAGGCGCTTCCTACGGGTGACCGTGGCAGTATCTTTTTCAGTGTGTGCAAGCCAACGCAAGAAGCATCTCCTTGAGGTTATTGCGGGCTAACAGTGTTTAGTCCGACCCGCATAAGAGCCGGATCCACCAATTCTGTTCGTAAACCATACGCCATGACCGTTGCTGTTTCAATGAATTGCGACTGCGGGGCTATGTATCGCTGAGGCAAATACTGGTGTCGGGAGCTATTCTCAGTGCCGCTGTCAGCTGACAATCCCACTCACCCCTTACACCGCTCTTCGCTTGGACGAACGTGTAGTCGAACGTAATTTACGAGGTCGCGAAACCTGGACTTGCAGGTTCAGCCCCAACGCACCCATGACTCTCAGAACCGTATCGAACCCCGGGCTTCGGTCGCCGGAGAGCGCCTTGTACAGGCTCTCACGCGACAGTCCTGCTTCCCGCGCTACTTTCGCCATCCCCTTGGATCGCGCGACATTGCCCAAGGCCTTGGCGATGAACGCGGCATCGCCATTGGCTTCCTCGAACGTCGCCTCCAGATACGCCGCCACATCCTCAGGCGATCTCAGATGGTCCGCCGTGTCATACCGGATTGTCGTTGTCTTCCTCATCGTCACCCCTCCAAATTCCTCGCGAGCCGGAGCGCTCGTTGAATGTCGGCCTCCTGGGTCCGTTTATCTCCACCGGCCAACAGAACGATGACCTCTTCCCCTCGCTGTATGAAATACACCCGATACCCAGGTCCGTAGTCGATCCGCATTTCCGATACGCCCTCCCCGACCGGCTTGACGTCTCCGGGATTACCGTCTGCCAGCCGCTCGACCCTGACAAGGACGCGTGCTCGCGTGCGCACATCACGCAAACCGTCCAACCACCTGGCGAACACCCGTGTTGTGCGGATCTCGAACATAACCAAATGTAGCCATACGGCTACAGCTTGTCAATCAGGACTCCTCCGAGGTGCGGTACGGCCCTGCGGTCAGTCGTTCGGCCGACTATCGACATTGACTAGGTGACAATCAGGCGTCAATCATCCCTCCCCGATCCCCCCGGCAATATACCGATTGACCCGACAAGCAAAGGATTGGTACATACAGCCATCACATACCTTCTTGCCACACCATGACGAGGCCGCCATGCCGATAGATGAAATCGAGAAAAAAGTCAGTGACCGTTACGCCAAAGCCGCCAGCACGGGCGAGCAGATGTGCTGCCCGACCAGTTATGACATGGCGAACCTCAAATCGTTCATCCCAGAAGAGGTCCTCAAGATTTCGTATGGGTGCGGTACCCCGGCCGGACTGAACACAGTGAGCGCCGGAGAGACGGTCTTGGACATCGGATCAGGCGGCGGGATCGACTGTTTCGAAGCCTCGCGGCTTGTTGGCCCGACCGGGCGAGTGATCGGCATCGACATGACCGATACGATGCTGGAGATCGCCCGCAAAAATGCGGTCGTGGTCGCCACCAATCTCGGCTATCCCGCGTCCAATGTCGAGTTCCGCAAGGGGATGGCCGACGCGATGCCGGTCACCGACGACACCATCGACCTGATTATTTCGAACTGCGTGATCAACCTGGCTCCCGACAAGCGGAAAGTCTTTCGCGAGATGTTCCGCGTGGCCAAGCCGGGCGGGCGGTTCACGATTTCCGACATCGTCGCGGACCAGCCCGTGCCGCAATACCTGGTGCATGATGCGGAGAAGTGGGGCGACTGTTTATCCGGCGCGCTGACGCTGACTGACTATATGGCCGGGATGACGGAGGCCGGTTTTGTCGGACTGCATCTGATCAAGTCGTCCCCCTGGCAGCGAATCGACGGCATTCATTTCTTCTCCGTCACCTTGACCGGCTACAAGCTTCCCGCTGAAACGGCCGTGCGCCCGGCGCGCTACGCCACGCTTCGCGGCCCCTTCAGCCGCGTGGTGGATGAACGAGGCACGCCTTACATGCGCGGGATCCCCCAGCCGCTCACTCCGGAGCTGGCCGCCCTGCTGAGCCGGCCCCCCTTCGCCGCGCTGTTCGTATTCTCCGAGGCTCCCCTGTGGCTCAACCGGGAGGATCCGCGATGGACGGCTGTGTTTCCCGAACAGGTCCCTTGCACCTGGAAAGGCGACTACGCCCTCATGGCTGGCCCGTTTCTCGAAGCACACGATGATGACCACCATGTCTTCCGCCGCGGCGAGCCGGTTGAAATCTGCTCAAAAACGCTCAAGGTCCTTGAAGCTGAAGGCTACGCGCCGCACTTTGCCATTCTCAATCGCGCCAGCCAGCCCGTGGGCGGCGATGCGGTGAATTGCGCCCCGGCTGGCGGGTGCTGCTAAAGACGATGGCGCTTACCCTCATAGGCCGTCACAACCCCCTCGCTTCGTCGACTGAGCAGCTTCGCATTCTCGACGAGACGGCCGGCGTCACTCCGTTTGCAACCCGTCTCACCGAAGCCGGGTTGCCTTCATTTCAGGCCTCCGGGATCACGGTCTTCCAAATCAACGTTGGCAAACTCTGCAATCAGACCTGCCGACATTGTCACGTGGATGCCGGGCCCGACCGCACGGAGAGCATGTCGCGGGAAACGGCGGAGCTCTGCATCGCCGCCTTGGCACAGACCGATATTCCCACCGTCGACATCACCGGCGGGGCGCCGGAACTGAATCCGAATTTTCGGTGGTTGGTCGAGCACGCCCGCGCGCTGGGACGTCATGTGATGGATCGCTGCAATTTGTCGGTGCTGCAAATCCCCTCGCAGTCCGACCTCGCGGAATTTCTCGCCGCTCACCGCGTGGAAGTGATGGCCTCCTTGCCCTACTATCGGGCGAGTCAGACCGATGCGCAGCGCGGCGAAGGCATCTTCGACAAATCCATCGATGCGCTTCGACTCTTGAACAAGCTCGGATATGGACGAGAGGGAAGCGGGCTACTGCTCAATCTGGTGCATAATCCGGTGGGCGCTTTCCTGCCGCCGAAGCAGGATGCGATCGAAGCCCAATTCAGGAAGGAACTTCGCGCCAGGCATGGCGTAGAATTCAATCACCTCTACACCATCACCAACATGCCGGTGAGCCGGTTTTTGGAATTTCTGGTCGAGAGCGGCAACTATGACGGCTACATGGCGCGACTGGCCAATGCCTTTAATCCGGCTGCCGCGACAGGAGTCATGTGCCGCTATACGCTCTCGGTAAGCTGGGACGGCAAACTCTACGACTGCGATTTCAACCAGATGCTGGAGCTGCCGGTGGATCACGGGGCGCCGGGCCACATTCGTGACTTTGATCCGGCCCTCCTCAATCAGCGACGGATCGTCACCCGCAACCATTGCTATGGCTGCACGGCCGGATCCGGCTCCTCGTGCGGCGGATCCGTAGCATCGTAATCTCACAAGAACTCTCCGCACTCCCATTTTCTCATATGAAATCACACGCGACATCCTGACGAGGCCTCAGCCTGGCGGTTGCGTCGCAGGATCCACTCTGCTAGAGTGACGTCTCGTCACGACAACCCACTATCCCCCAAAACATCTATGGTCTGGAACCCCAACGATCCCTGGAATAAAAAGAACGATAAGCTCGACGATGCGCTGAAACAGGCGCAGTCGCAGCTGCAAGGGCTCATCCCGTCCGGCGGAATGAAAGGTCTGCTGCTTGTGGGATTGCTGGTCTTTGTCGCCTGGCAGAGTGCGTTCATTGTCGCCCCGGATGAAGAAGGGGTCGTCAAACGATTCGGCATCCCCGTTCGGACGGTTGGCCCCGGTCCGCACGGCAAGATTCCCCTGATCGAATCGGTCCTGCAGCCAAAAGTTGAAAAACTTCACCGTATTGAAGTGGGATTCCGTACAGACCGGCAGGGGCGCCAGCAAATGCTGGCACAAGAAGCCTTGATGCTCACCGGCGACATGAACATCCTGGCCATTGAGTTCATCGTGCAATATAAGATTAAGGAGTCTGCGAACTATCTGTTCAGCGTCGCAGAAATCCACGAGACGATCGGCAAAGCCGCCGAGGCCGCCATGCGGGAAGTGGTCGGTAAGGGTAAGATCGACGAAGCCTTGACGACCGGCAAAGCCCAAATCCAGCAAGATACCATGGTCCTTCTCCAGTCCCTTCTCGACCAGTATCAGTGCGGCGTCCAGATCGCAGCCATCCAACTCCAGGATGTCAGTCCTCCCGAAGCCGTGGCGGCTGCGTTCAAGGATGTGACGAATGCGAAGGAAGATCGGGAGAAACTGATCAACCAGTCTCAAAGCTATCGCAACGACATTCTGCCCAAAGCCAAAGGCGAAGCGGCGCAGGTCGTGAACCAGGCCAAGGGCTACGCCCAGGCGCGACTGAATCGCGCACAGGGAGAAGCCAACCGGTTCGTCGCCACGCTCAAAGAATACAACCAAGCCAAAGACATCATCAGCAAGCGACTCTATATTGAAACGATGGAAGAGATTTTGCCCAATATCGACAAGGTGATCATCGACGGAAAAGGCGGAGAGCGCGTCCTCCCCTATCTCCCGCTCGATCGACTCAAGTCGCGCACCAACGCTTCCGCGGAGGAGCAGAAGCCATGACGAAGCAAGGCCTGACTATCGCAGTGCTCGTCGTTGTCGGAGGCCTGTTTTTACTCGGGGCCTCACCGCTCTTCATCGTCGATATCACCCAGAACGCGATTGTGGTCGAACTCGGGAAACCGAAACGCAATCTCACCGAGCCGGGGCTCTATGTCAAAGTGCCGTTTATTCAAGAGGTCACCTACTTCGATAAGCGCTTGCTGGACTATGACTCAGAGGCGCAAGATGTGATCACGCAGGATAAGAAAACCCTTCTTCTTGATAACTACGCCAAATGGCGGATTGTCGACCCCCTCAAGGTCTACCAGAGCTTCCAAACCCAGCGTGGCGCGCTGCAACGGCTCAACGACATTATCTATTCTGAACTCCGGGTCGAACTTGGGCGCCATGAACTCCTGGAAATCGTCGCGGATCACCGAGCCGATCTCATGAAAATCGTGACCCAGCGATCACATGAGAAAGCCTCCGCCTATGGGATCGAGATTCAAGATGTGAGAATCAAGCGCGCAGACCTCCCCGAGCAAAACGAGAAAGCCGTGTTCGCCAGAATGCAGGCTGAACGTGAACGTCAGGCGAAGCAATACCGCGCAGAAGGCGCTGAGGAAGCGCAAAAGATTCGGTCCGAAGCGGAAAAAGACCGCGAGATCATTCTCGCGCAGGCGTACAAAGAGTCTGAGGAACTACGCGGCGCAGGCGATGCCAAGGCTTTCAAGGTTTACGCGGATGCCTATCGGCAAGATCCGAAGTTCTTTGAATTCACCCGCTCAATGGAAGCCTACAAGAAGACGTTCAAAGATAAGTCGACCCTGGTGATGAGCCCGGATTCAGAGTTCTTCCGCTACCTGAGACAGCGCTAACGCCCGCTACGAAAGCCCGACAATTTCTCCGCTCACCGGATCCAGGTCAATCCGTTCGCCGGCCGGTTTCTTCGGTAATCCCGGCATCAACTGAATCCCCGAGCAGACCGCGGTCACGAATCCGGCTCCCGCGAGAATGCGCAATTCTTTGATCGGAACCGTAAAGCCCGCAGGTCTTCCCTTCAGCGCCGGATCATGCGACAAGGACAACGGCGTCTTCGCCATACAAACGGGGAGCTCCCCAAATCCTAGAGACTCGGCCGCGTCAATCTGACGCTCCGCCTCGGGCTCAAAACTGACTCCCGCTGCCCCATACATCTTCGTGGCGATCGTTTCGATCTTCCTTCTAATTGGCCACTTCACATCGTAGAGATGCGTAAAGTTCGCGGGCTGTTCCACTGCACGAACCACCGCATCGGCCAGTCGTTCAGCGCCTCGCCCTCCATCAGCCCAATGAGTCGAGACTGCGGCATCGATCGCGCCAACTTCCCGAGACCGGTTCCGCACCCACTCCAATTCGGCAGGAACATCGTCTTTAAACGCGTTCACCGCAACAACGACCGGGATGCCATGAGCGCGCGCGTTGGCGATATGTTGTTCCAGATTCGCAAAGCCCTTCTCCAGGGCTGGCATGTTGGGCCCGGTCAATCCAGAGGGTAACGGCGCACCTGCTTTGGCGACTCCTCCGCCGCCATGCAGCTTCAGGGCTCGTAAGGTCGCCACCACGACAGCAGCCGCAGGCTTGGATCCTGACACGCGACACTTGATGTTGAAAAATTTTTCGGCGCCCAGGTCACTCCCGAATCCGGCCTCTGTGACGACGTAATCTGCACACTTGAGCGCCACGGCATCGGACAGAATGGAGCAATTGCCGTGGGCGATATTGCCGAACGGACCGGTGTGCACAAACGCCGGCGTTCCTTCCAAGGTCTGCACCAGGTTAGGCAGCAAGGCATCCTTCAATAAAACCGCCATCGCCCCAGCACAACCCAGTTCCTCTGCAGTTCCGACGGCACCGGATTGCTTCAATCCCACCATGATCCGGCCAAGCCGTTGGCGGAGGTCTGCTTGACTCGATGCCAAGGCCAACACGGCCATTATTTCAGAGGCCTCGGTAATCACAAACTGGCCCCTATGCCGCTGGGTCTCTTCCCCTATCATCACTTGGCGGAGCGCCCGGTCGCTGACTCCCAACGTTCTGGGCCAGGTGATTCGCTCTATATCAAAGCCACATTCATTGCCGTGGAAGAGATGATTGTCCAGGAAGGCGGAAAGGAGATTGTGGCTCGCAGCAACCGCGTGAGCATCGCCGGTAAAATGTAGATTGATCTCCTCCATGGGCAGCACCTGAGCATGGCCGCCCCCGGTACCCCCACCCTTAATTCCAAATACCGGACCAAGGGAGGGCTGCCGAAGGGTCACCGCCGCACGCTTACCTAACCGTGAGAGCCCCATAGCCAGCCCAATCGATGTCGTCGTCTTTCCTTCGCCGAGAGGAGTTGGGTTAATCGCTGTCACCAAAATATACCGCCCTAACGGGCGAGCCTTGAGGCGACCCAAAGCCCGCAATGAGATTTTTGCCTTGTTTGAGCCGAATATTGCGATTTCGTCGGCTTGGAGACCCAGTTGTTCAGCAATATGGAGAATGGGGCGAGGTCGAACGGATCGGGCAATTTGGAGGTCAGTCACAATACCCCTGTCAGACTACGATGTGAACGAAGGATGTACTGCGTAACGTACACCACACCTCTACGAGGAGGCTAGAGGGGGAAGAGCAGAAAAAAAGCGGGCTCGCGGTATCCCACGAGCCCGTCATAGAAGACAATATGGAGAGCCCTGAAAGGCCTACTCAAGAATATACTTGTTGGGGTCAAGCGCCTGCCCGTTGACCTTAACCATGTAGTGAAGATGCGGGCCAGTTGCCAAACCAGTGCTTCCCACTAACCCCACCACATCACCACGCTTCACCCGCTGCCCCTCCTTGACGAGGGATTTTGCCAAGTGACCATAAACCGTTTCAATCCCAAATCCATGGTCGAGTCGCACTAAATTGCCGAGCTTCGGATCAAACCCGACTGATGTGACTCTGCCTTGCGCTGGAGCCTGCACCGGGGCGTTGGCCGCAGCTCCAATATCAAGCCCATCATGCCACGCTGGCTTCTCCGTGAAGGGAGAAATACGAGGCCCAAAGCCAGAAGTCACCCAGCCCTTGACCGGCCAAATTGAGGGGGTAGCAGCCCATCGTGATGACCGCTGTTCAGCAGCCTGAGACAATTCGTTGAGAATCTGCTCCTGGCTAGTCGCTTCCCGAGACAACCACTCAAGTCCATCTTTAACAGAGGCAACCGCAGCTTCAGTATCTTTTTCACCTATGAGTGGTGCCGTTTGGCCAATTCCAACGGCAGACATCGCCCCATTATTGTTGGATAACGATGCGGCCTCATCTGATCCCTTTCCATTCGCCGAACCAGGAACCAGACTTCCTTCAGGCAAAGGAGTCTCTTCTCCACCTCGACCGTTGGCCATGTCACCGGACTTTGGAACTTCAATACCCAACATGACCCTGAGGCGTTGATTTACCTCTTTCATTGCCCCAATTCTCTTTTTCAAGTCATCAACCGCTGAAGAGAATGCCGCGGTCTGTTCCCGGGCGCTCATAGCCTCCGAGCGGAACGCGGAAAGCTCCCAGACTTCCCCAGTCCTGATGACATAGTGGGAGACAACAAGAAGATCGGCAATGATAATAATACATCCAACTATCAATAACTTACGAACGAATTTTCTCGGGAAACTAAAACGAATGGGTTTTGCCGTAGAGCCACGAAAAATTACGACTGTGTAGGCGTCACTGCTTTCCTGGTTTTGCGTTTGCCCCATGATGTTCACTCCCTCAATCTTGGGAGACCCTGACTCAGCTAGATACTGTCGCAGTCTACCCGTCTCTTCCTGAAGGGTCAACCCTTTTGATAGTAATGAAATCCGAGCTCGCCAACGTCTCTCACGCCACTACCTATTGGCCACTTCTCTCGTCACCCACTCTATATATTGTGATGACCCACAAACTAACGGAATGGCAATTACTTCAGGCAATTCATAAGGATGCAGCTGCTTTATCTTCTGCTCGAGCTTTCGGTATCGGAGCCTTGTAGTCTTCATGACTAGAATGGCCTCTTTCTCCTGAACTAGCTTGTCCTTCCACTGGTACATTGAGAGAATCCCAGGAATGACATTCACACAAGCGGCCAAGCGAGAAGTCAAAACTGCTCTTGATATCCGACTTCCTTCCTTCAAGCTAGGAACTGTCACAAAAACTACAATTATCTCACTCTTGGCAATCGGCATACTTAATCTCAAGAAGGGCTACTGAGTCATAACCAAACCATCAAATATTCAAACTTGAACCGGTATGTTCAACTGATCTAACATCATTTCTTAATAAAGAACGCAACTTCTATACCCCTACAACTATCGACAGACTATTCATGCATTCAGTAAAATCCATATGTTACAGTCTATCTGCCTGCTCATCTCCGCACCACCTATCGATAAAGTGTAATAACTGAAGCAGGCTGTCCACATTCTTGACAAGGATGTCAAAAAATTGTCGCTTTCCCCCAGACCGATAACTTGGCCAATTCGACAAAACAGAGCCCATAATGATTGATTGGACTCAATAGCTCATGAATTTGACAGGCATTTCGAGAGTCCCTTATGATGCAACCCCTAGTTCAAGAGGAGGATTTTGATGAGTTATTCCATTGGAGTGAAAGAACTGAAGACCAGACTCGATCAGGGCGATAAACTCGTTCTCCTGGACGTAAGGGAACCATGGGAGCATGCCTTGGCAAAACTGGAAGGGTCAATACTCATCCCCTTGGGCACACTGCCCCAGGCTCTGACTAAGCTGGATAAAAACACGGAGATCATCGCCTATTGCCATCACGGCATGCGAAGTGCTGACGCAACAGGCTTCTTGGTTCAGCAGGGGTTTGCTAACGTAAAAAACCTAGTAGGCGGAATAGATGCCTGGTCGATTCAGGTAGATAACGCAGTTCCGCGCTACTAAAAACCCCGGCCAGGCTTGCCAAATCTCCCACTGTGCATCAGGGCATTGCGATGCGGGAAGCGGATCATCTGAAGCTTCCCGCTAGCTCATCTTTTCCCTAAAAAATGCTACGGTTCGCTTCAACCCGTCAGGGAGATCCACCTTCATCTCCCAACCAAGCGCTTGTCGAATTTTAGCAGGATCGACAAGGCTCCTTAGTTGCTCCCCCTTTTTAGCGGGTCCATGCACTTCTTTTGATGTAGCGCCCGTCAAAGTTGCCAGCAACCTGAACAACTCATTGATGGACGTCTCGACGCCTGTACCGACGTTGTAAACCCCCTGAGTCTCCTGCCCCATTGCGGCAAGATTCGCCTCGGCTACATCGTCCACAAACACGAAATCTCTCGTCTGGCGCCCGTTCCCGTTGATGATGGGCTGCTCATTGTTCAACATCTTTTGGATAAAGATGGCCACAACGCCCGCCTCGCCCTCCGGATCCTGCCTTGGCCCATACACGTTGGCGTACCGCAGACTGACCGTTTGAATACCGCTGGTACGCTGGAAGTACGACAAGTAATGCTCCCCGCACAACTTACTGATTCCGTATGGCGAGAGCGGGTTCGTTGGATGGCTCTCCGGAGCAGGAAACATATCTTGCTCGCCGTAAATGGCCCCGCCCGAAGAGGAAAACACCACCTTCCTCGCCCCATGCTGAACCGCCTGATGCACCACATTCATCGTACCGAGAATATTTACCTGCGCGTCAAATACAGGGTCCGCAACAGAGTTTCTCACGCTCACCTGCGCGGCCAAGTGGATGACAACATTGGGCCGCTCATTTCGAAAGACCCGCTCCAACCGTGAGCTCTGAATATCTAATTTATACAGATTCGCCGCACGATTCACATTCTTCCGCTTTCCCGTGGAAAGATTATCCACGACGACAACGTCGTGCCCTTCCTCTACCAGGCGATCGACCACGTGCGAACCAATGAACCCGGCACCACCTGTCACTAAGACCTTCATGCAGTCCTCCAACGCTTCACACGCCACCGCTCAAATCTGACTCTTTCTTAGCATAAACGTTTTTATTAAACTCGAAAATACTAAGAAACTCGAGGTTCCCCTTCTTCCCGCGGATCGGAGAATCAAGAGTCGCCTTCTGAGTTAGTCCAAGCCCTTCAGCACAAGCCAGAATCCGTTGCAGCACGGCCTGCCGCTGCGCCTCATCACGAACGATTCCCCCGCGACCAACCTGCCCCTTTCCCACTTCGAATTGCGGTTTCACAAGAGCGACTACGATCGCCCCCGGCAGAAGAAACTGGATGATGGGAGGGAGAACCATGGTCAGTGAGATAAACGATACGTCGATGACCACGAGAGAGATCGGCTCAGGGATGAGCGTTCGATCCACATAGCGAATGTTCGTCCGCTCATGCAAAATGACCCGCGGATCTTGGCGAAGACGCCAGTCAAACTGTCCATATCCAACGTCCACGGCATACACCCGCGCCGCGCCGCGTTGCAGCAAACAATCGGTGAATCCTCCCGTAGAACACCCGACATCAAGGCAAACGGCTCCCTGCGCGTCAATGGCACAGGCCTCAAGAGCGCCAATAAGCTTCTCCCCACCCCGGCTCACGAACCGAGTCCCATGAGTAACTACGTCAATCGCCGAATCAAGCAGAACTAACTTTGCAGGCTTATCGGAAAGAACTCCATCAAGCCGAACTTCTCCGGCAAGTATCATCCGAACCGCCACATCCCGACTTTGAGCAAGCCCTCGCGCGACCAGCACTCGGTCGAGCCGATCTTTCACCGGGCGTACTTGATTGACCATGGTTGAATACGTAAGCGGACTATGTGTGAACCATCCGACCGGATGCAGAGCGCCTACGGCTCAAGAGAAGCCTCGTCAGCATCATCGCCGAGAGAAAATGCCCGTAACTGTTTCTTCCCGTTTGTATCCTGAACCAGCACCTCCACTTTCCGTTCAGCTTCTTCCAGCACTTTCAAGCAATTTTTCGAGAGGCGTATTCCTTCTTCAAAAATTTTGAGCGACTCATCCAACGAAAGATCGCCATGCTCCAATTGCCCCACAATCGCTTCCAACCGAGCCATCGCTTGTTCAAACTTCACTGCCGCCACAGTCGACTCCTCATAATCCAGTATTGATTAAGTATAGCGGCTCCTCTGTCGATTTTAAATCAGAGAATCCGGCACTCCTGCTTTCACGACACACAGCAATCGTCCATCGATCAGCTTCGCCTGCAGCTCTTCCCCAACGCTCACATCACCCACGCCCCGAATCACATCACCGGTGCGTGCGTGCTGGAGTACGCTATAGCCTCGCCCCAATGTCGCCAAGGGGCTCAGTGCGTGCAAGCGAGCGGCGCACGATTGGACCCGCTGCGTATGAGTCTCCACGATTCCGCGAGTACCCTGATGGAGCCGTGCCGCCAGTTGCGGAATAACGGCCAGTCCATGACGCACACGGGCGTAGGGGCTCCCGGCCATTAGTCCCTGGTTAGCACGAACCATTCTAGCCTGCCCAGCCTGCAGCACCAGACGAACTGCCGTCGACATCTCGTATACCGTCGCATCAACCCGCTGGATCTCTTCCTGCACTCGAACACGCACCGCGCCAATTTGATGGGTCGCCAATCGCAACCGCTGACGCTCTTCCTCCATCCGCCGACCCATCACTTGCTGAAGCCGAGCCGACAATTCAGCCAACCTGCTTACAATCTGAGCCAACACAGGCGCCACCGCTTCTGCAGCAGCCGATGGTGTCGGCGCGCGAAGGTCAGCAGCAAAGTCTGCCAGCGTCACATCCGTTTCATGCCCGACAGCGGAGACGACCGGAACTCGCGATGCGGCAATCGCCCGCACCACGACCTCCTCATTGAAGCTCCAGAGATCCTCAAGCGAACCACCTCCGCGCCCGACAATCATCACCTCTACCAAGCCGGACTCGCTGAGCAGCCGGATGGCGGCCGCAACCTGTTCGGCCGAACCCTCACCTTGCACCTGGACGGGAACAATAATGATGTGCAGCGTGGGACAACGACGATGCAGCACCGTCAACATATCGCGAATCACCGCGCCGCTCAGTGACGTCACCAGGCCCACCGTCCGAGGCAATTCAGGGAGCGGCCGCTTGCGGGCCTCATCAAACAACCCCTCTTCCGCGAGCCGCGTTCTCAGTTGTTCAAAGGCCAGCTGCAGAGCCCCGCGTCCCTTGGGCTCGACATACTCCACAATGATCTGGTATTCCCCGCGCGGTTCGTACACCGTCACTCGCCCACGGGCGACGACCTGGAGTCCATCCTCAAGCGCGAATCGTAGCCGCGTCGCAGTCGTCCTGAAGAGGACGGCGCGAATCTGACTTGACTCGTCTTTGAGCGTGCAATAGAGGTGACCGGAGGCAGGAGTGCGGAGGTTCGACACTTCCCCTTCCAGCCACACCTCGGTAAAACTGGATTCGAGCGTGGACCGAACAAGGCTGGTCAATTCCGAGACAGTATGAACCTGCCTGACCGAGGAGGCTGGAGAGGAGAGCGCCGTAGGTATTCTGAAGCCCGTGGTGAGATCTCCCTTAGTCGATGACTCGGATCCGTTCGATCGCAATCGCCTTTCCGAGTTGCGCATCCACCTCGATCAGCACTGCGCAAAAAACCGTGGGTCCGGAAGCAACTTCAAATCGCTTCGGCATCCCGGTGAGAAACTTCTCAATGGCGAGCTCTTTTTTTACTCCGATCACACCATGCAAGGGACCGGTCATGCCGATATCCGTCAGATAGGCCGTGCCCTTCGGCAGAATCTGTTCGTCGGCAGTTTGCACGTGTGTGTGCGTACCGACCACCGCCACCACGTCTCCGTCGAGATAATGTCCCATCGCCATCTTTTCCGACGTCGCCTCGGCATGCATGTCGACCAGCACCGCTGCCGCTTCCCGTTTCAGCTTCGCCACTTCCCGCTTGGCCACTTGGAATGGACAATCGAGCGTCGGCATATAGGCCCGCCCCATCAGCTGAAGCACCGCCAACTTTTCACCCCCGGGTGTTTCAACGACGTAACTGCCGTTGCCCGGTACTCCGGCCGGATAGTTGGCCGGACGCAAGAGGCGCGGCTCACGCGGGAAATACTCGAGAATTTCCTTCTTGTCCCAGGCATGATTTCCGGTCGTGATGACGGACAGGCCCATCTCGAAGAGTTCTTCCGCCAGTTCCGGCGTAATCCCGAATCCGCCGGCCACATTTTCCCCGTTCCCAATGACGACATCCACCTGCCGCTGCGAGACCACGCGCGGCACCATACGCCCCACGGCCCGGCGCCCCGGCTCTCCCATGATGTCGCCGATGTAGAGAATTTTCACTTCGCATACTCCACATACCGACTCTCTCGAATCACGGTCACCCGGATCTGTCCGGGATAGGTCAGCTCCTGCTCGATCTTCTTCGCCAAGTCTCGTGACAACTGGAACGATTCCGTGTCAGTAATATCTTCCTGCCGCACAATCACGCGAATTTCACGCCCCGCCTGAATCGCGTACGCCTTTTGGACGCCTTTATACGCGGTAGCGAGCGCCTCCAGCTTCTCCAGCCGCTTCACGTATGACTCCAACGCTTCGCGTCGTGCGCCAGGCCGCGCAGCAGACAGCGCTTCGGCAGCCGCGACTAACACGCTCTCCGGACAGATCGGCTCCACCTGTTCATGGTGGCCCGCGATCGCATTGACGATCTTCGCAGACTCACCGTACTTCTTGGCGATCTCCGCGCCGAGCATCGCATGCGGCCCTTCCTCCTCGTGACTGACCGCCTTGCCGATGTCATGAAGCAACGCCCCGCGACGCGCCAACTTCACGTCGAGCCCCAGCTCTGACGCCATGATTCCGCAAATATACGCGGCCTCACGGGCATGATACAGATTGTTCTGCCCATAGCTCGTCCGGTACTTCAACCGCCCTAACACTTTGATCAGTTCCGGATGGAAATCAGAGAGGCCCAGTTCAAAAATGATCTTTTCGGCTTCTTCGTACATCAACTTATCGATATCAACCTTCACCTTTTCGACAATTTCCTCGATACGCGTCGGATGGATCCGTCCATCATGCATCAATCGCTCAAGCGACACTTTGGCGATTTCACGCCGCAACGGATCGAACCCTGAGATGATCACCGCTTCCGGCGTTTCATCAATGATCAGGTCAATGCCCGTCGCCGCCTCGATCGCCCGGATATTCCGCCCTTCCCGACCGATGATCCGGCCTTTCATCGCGTCATTGGGGATCTGGACCACAGAGATCGTGGATTCCGCCACGTAGTCGCGCACGACACGCTGAATCGAGCTGGTAATAATTTCGCGGGCTTCCCGTTCGGAATTCTCACGCGCCTCTTCCAATGTCCGCTTGGCAAACCCGGCCGCCTCGAGGCGGGCCTGACTTTCCATTTCAACCATCAATTGCTTCTTGGCCTCATCACCCGTCATCCCGGCCACTCGTTCGAGCGCCTCGCGATGCTCACGCTCAACCTTGGCGCAGGCCGCTTCTTTCTTGGCGAGTCCTTCTTCACGCCGCGCAAACTCTTGATCCCGCTTCTGCGTGTCCGCTTCTCGCTTCTCGATCGCCGCAAGCTTCCGATCCAAATTCTCTTCACGTTGAACAAGCCGTTTTTCCGTCACGGCCAACTCAGCAAACCGGACCTTCTGCTCTTTTTCCAAATCGGTCTTGGCTTGGAAGATCAGATCCTTCGACTCGAGCTTGGCTTCCTTGATCAGCGTTTCGGCCTCACGCTGGGCGTTTTGGGTAATTTGCTTCGCTTGATCTTCCGCTTCCGTTCGTTTGGCTGTAGCGAGCTGACGACGAACCGCTTCAAGCAGTCCGGCACCGATCAGAGCCCCGATGAGTCCACAGAGTATGTAGGCAACGAGTGAGGTAGAAATGGGAGCACCCCCTTCATGGAGAAAACAGGCCAGATCGCCTATTCTCTGCAATCTGTTAGCAATGCAGCGCTATGCGAGGGTGGAGCGAAAACGAGGAAGGCTTAAACCGGGAACACGATCATCCCAAACGCGATCGCACACGGGAGCCAGAAGATCGACCACCTGTGTACCTGTATCCACTCCCATTCGGCCGAGACTCTCGAACCCACACTCTCATTCTCTGCCGACGAGGGATCACTGCAAGCACAGGCTGAACGTGCAACTCACGACCGACAGCGCGCGACACACCCACAACCATGTCCACACACTGATCTACGATCGTCCACACGAACCGCCGAACGGGGATCACCCACAAGGTGAGCATCCACCGTACTAGGACTGCATACACAGATACACCGCTGTTCTCTTGTGCGTTGATCATTCGACTATCTCGATCACACATTCTGTTCTGGATGACGTTCCTGGAAACCGATTCCTCATCACTCGACACACGCATAACGTAAAGACACTAGACCCACGATAACAAAGGCCTTTTCCGAAAGCAAGGTGAAACTCACCTGAAGAATGAAATCGGCATCTGTTCCTCGATGGATTCCATCAACGTCTCCATGCGGCGATCGACATCGGCCTCGCCTTGGGTCCGCTTCTTTTCCGACTCGAAGAATTGATGGGCCAGATTGATAGCCGTCAAAACCGCCAGCTTGGAGGGCGTCGCGGTCTTCATCCCCTCAGCCAACGTCCGCATGTGCTCATCCACGAAACTCGCAAGTCGGCGAATATACACATCATCCGCCTCACCACGAATGGAATACCGCTGGCCATAAATTTCCACATCAATGGTCTTAGTCAAGAGCCACCTCCTTGGAATCGTCCAAACATTCCAACAAATCGATCTCACCCATCACTCGCTCAATACGCGCCTTGATGTCCACCCGCTCCTGTTCCCACTGCCGATTCATGTCGTCTTGTGAGGAGAGGCGCTGGCGCGTCGCCTTCAGCTCATCTTCTAACAACGCATTCTTTTTCTTGAATTCTTGAACAAGTTTCACCAGCTCACGAATCCGGCTTTCCAATGCATCGAGACGATCCAACGCCATGCTCAAAATCTCCCAATAAACCCAATAGATTGTGGGGCACTATAAAAACTTCACTACATCTTGTCAAGAAACCGGACCGGCGCTGCCAGCCAATCGAAGATATTCTTTAAAGCTCCGCAAGACCCGCTTCACATACTGACGCGTTTCCTGAAACGGAATCAGTTCGACAAATTCATCCTGGCTGCGCCCGCGATGCTGGTCCGCCCAATTGCCGACGACAATCGGACCCGCGTTGTAGGCGGCAATCGTGTGGACCACATTCCCGGAGAACTGGGCCAACAATTGCTCGACATACCGGGCCCCGATCCGCACATTCGTCTCCTGATCAAAGAGATCTTCCCGGGTTACCGCAGGAAAATGATGCCGCTGCGCGACCTGATTCGCCGTGGCCGGCATAACCTGCATCAATCCGATTGCGCCGACCCGAGACACTGCCCGCACATCGTACTGACTCTCTTCCCGGATGATGGCCGCGACCAAATAGGGATTTACGCCATTCAATCCCTGCGTCTTGATCGTCGGGATCAAACCGGTGGGATACGCCACGCTCCAAAGACCAGGGGCCACCGTTCCACCGGTGCGCTCCAACTTTTCGCGAAACCGGGCACGGGCTAAACGCAGCGCGTGGTTATACGCTCCCACCTCGTTCAACCGCATCGAGAGCGTCATCAAGACATCTGGGTCACGAGTATATTGCTCGGTGAGAGCGGCCAGTTCACGCGCCGCATCGGCCTCAAGCCCCAACATCTTCAGCTCCAATGCTCGACGATAGGCCGGCTGCTGCTCCACCTCGGCGAATTTCATCAACGAAGGCGCGACGACCTCCATCGTGGGTGATTCTGCCGCCGCCGGCGGCGCAGTCTGGCCTCCAATGTCAACCACCGCATCAGGCGCCTGCTCCCTGGCCAACTGGCAGTAGTACGTGAACGGATACTGCCGACACAATTGCGCGTAGACATCGCGGGCTCGGCCGTTCTGTGTTTGCGTCAGAGAGCGGGCAATCCAATAGAGGGCTTGGGGTTCATAATCGCTATCGCGTTGATCGACGATATGCTGCAAGACCTCGATAGCCTCTTTGTACCGAGCCGTACGATACAGAGCCCACCCGACGCGCCAGGACGCTTCCGCCCGCTGAGTCGCCGGCTCTCCCGCCTTTGCCACCAACCGATACTTGGTAATCGCTTCATTGAACTGTTTCTGATCTTCCAGCCAAATCCCGGCAAAGATATTGATCTGTCCCTTCTGCTCCGCCGATAGTGACAACTTGTCCAGGGACCGGCTCAGCTCCAGCAGCTTCGCCCCCGCCGCCTGTCGCAGATAGACTCGCGCCAGCCAGACCGTAGCTTCATCGGACTCCGCCACGTGCTCCGCCATGAGCGCCCGAAACGTCTCGCGAGCCGGATCGTATTGCTTCAACCGTACCTGTGCGACTCCGAGCTTGAGCTTCGCACTCCCGCGATGCGCCGAGCCCGGCTCCATCGTCAAAAACTTTTTCAGCTCCTCAATCGCTTCCGTATGCAATGCCTGGCCGAGAAACGCCTGCGCCCGATTGAAATGATCTTCCGAGGAGGCCGTCCAGGGTTCCCCGCCAAGATTCGTGAGGAGCAGCGCCTCCGCCTCTTTCGCTTCCGGCGCATAGGCAAACCGGACCCAGAGTTGCTTGAGTGTCGTCCGTCCCTCAGCGATTTGGCCGGCACGAAGATAACAGGCCGCCATGCGCAGCCACGCTCGCGGCACGAGAGGATCTTTGTCTTTCTCGTTGTTCGCGACCGCTTTCGCCAGCCAGCCCAGCGCCTCTGGACAGCTCGCCGCTTGATACCAGGCTTCTCCCGCTCGGAGCGCCATGAGACTGCTCAAATTGGAATCCGGCACCGCCTGAACCACACTTTCAAACAGTCCCGCCGCCTCCTTTGCATCGCCCAGATGCAACGTCGCCTCACCCATCCATAAGCGCAGGTAATCATCCAGCACCGGAAGGTCGCGTTGCCCCGCCCGTAAAAACGGTATGGCCGCTGCGGGATTTCGCTCGACTAACAACACCCCGGACAATACCCCCGCGCGCTTTGCCCAGATCGAACCAGGAAAACGCTCCGTGATTAAGCGCAATCGCTCCAATTTGAGCGCCGAAACTTGATCTTTAGTGAGTTGGTTCCCCAAGCGCTCCTTAGGCTGGGCAGCAGCAAGAAAACACTCTTCCGCCGATTCGCAAGAACCGGCAGCGGAGGGATCCCCATTACTCACTTGCGAGGCCAGCGCCCCACCAGAAGAAGTCCCTAGCAGGGCAAGGATCCCTGCGGAAATAAGCAACGAGTGAGATGCGGTCTTCATAGCCAAAAGTAGTAACACATTATAGACCGCAGGGGTAGGAGGGATAGAGCTTGATTCCAGGCTTTTAGCAGAACGAATGCTGCCGATTGTCCCCACCCTGTGATACTCTGCCCTCATCAATGAACGTAGACATGTCCATGCCTGAACCTTCGCGCCCGCAAACAAACTTACTGAGTCTGACCGAGATCCAGATGGCCACGCTTGTTCGCGAGTTCGGCTGGCCCGGGTATCGGACCGGGCAGATTCTTCGCTGGCTGTATCAGCGCCGGGCTCGGTCCATCGCTCAGATGACCGATCTCTCGCAGAACGATCGTGAGAAGCTGGCAACCGTCGCAACGATTCAGCGCACTCAGAACTGCACCGTGCTCCAATCGTCCGACGGCACGCGCAAACTACTCCTGACCTTGGACGATGACCTTCGCATTGAAACGGTGCTCATCCCCGATGAAGACCGGCTGACGCTCTGCGTCTCAACGCAGGTCGGCTGCATGCTGGACTGCGGCTTCTGCCTGACCGGCACGATGGGGCTGAAACGCAATCTCAAAACGCATGAGATCGTCGATCAGGTCCTGACGGCTCAGGATCAACTCACCGGCGAAGAACGGCTCACCAACCTTGTGTTCATGGGCATGGGCGAACCGCTGGCGAATAGTGAGGCGCTGTCCGCCGCAATCCGGTGCCTGACAAACAAATCATGGGGACTGGGCTGGTCGCCGCGTCGCATTACGGTTTCGACCGCGGGACTTGCCACCCGGCTGAAAGATGTGGCCGCGCTGGGGGTGAATCTGGCGATTTCTTTGAACGGCACGACAGAGGAACAGCGGCAACGGTTGATGCCGGCAGCCAGCCAGATCGCCTCGCTCAAGACCCTTATGGCCGCCTGCCGGCGATATCCGCTCCCTCCCATGCGGCGGTTGACGTTTGAATACGTCTTGCTCGCCGGGGCAAACGACAGCGATGACGATGCCCGGCGCCTCGTGAAGCTGCTCGCAGGCATCCGGAGTAAAGTGAACCTGATTCCGTTCAACGAGTTTCCCGGAAACGCCTTCCGCCGCCCAACCGATGACCGCATCTTCACGTTCCAGGCCATACTGACCCGCGCCGGCATCGACGCGTTCATTCGCAAAAGCCGGGGGCGCGACGTGCTGGGAGCTTGCGGCCAATTGGGCAATATTCCGGCCGGACAGGTCTCGGTTGCCTTGACACAAATCGAATCCCGTTGTTAGCATGCCTCGTGCGACTCACCCAATTATGAAGTCACAACACCACCGTCACCGATCAATCCTGTTCACCGTACTCACTCTCTGCCTGTGGGCAGGCACGATCTACGCCGCTGAGCCACACGAATATCTCTTGTCCAACGGAATGAAAGTCCTGCTCGTGGAGGTCCCGAAGGCCCCCGTCGCGACCGTACAGGTCTGGTACAAAGTGGGTTCGCGCAATGAAGTGATGGGCCGAGCCGGGCTGTCCCATATGCTCGAACACATGATGTTCAAAGGCACGGCGAAGTATCCAAAGGGCTCCTTTTCCCGGATCATCCGGAAAAACGGCGGTGTCGATAACGCCTTTACCAGCCAGGATTTTACCGCCTACTTTGAGAACCTCGCAGCCGATCGCGTCGAGCTCGCTTTGGAAATGGAAGCGGATCGGATGCAGGGACTGATCCTCGACAACAACGAGTTTCAAACCGAGCGCGAAGTTGTGAAGGAAGAACGCCGGCTGCGCACGGAAGACGATCCCCAAGGGGCTCTAGTCGAGGCGCTCTTCGCGCAGGCCTATTTCAGCCACCCCTACCACTGGCCGGTCATCGGTTGGTTCGCCGACTTAGATGCCATGTCGCTGGACGATTTGCAGCGCCACTACGACACCTACTATTCGCCGAATAATGCCACGCTGATCGTGGTGGGCGATATCAAGGCGGACTCTTTACTCCCGACCATCAAGCACCTCTTCGAACCGATTCCCAAGGGTCCGAGTCCGAAGGCCACGCTGGCGGTCGAGCCGGAGCAGCGCGGCGAACGGCGTTTTCTCTTAAAACGTGAGGCGCAAGTCCCCTTCGTCATGCTGGGGTTCCGCGTGCCGAATTATTCCAGCGACGACTCCTACGCCCTGGACATTCTGGAGTCGATCCTGTCGCATGGAAAAAGTTCGCGCCTCTATCAGAGCCTCGTCTACGATCAAAAGAATTCCCTGGCCGTCGGGGCCGAATACAGCCTGATGCAGACCGATCCCAGCCTGTTCTACTTCTATGCCCTGGTGAATCCTGGCGCCAAAGTGGAGTCGGTCGAGGACGCGCTGTATCGCGAAATCACCCGACTCCAGAACGAGCCGCCGACCGAATTGGAACTGCAGCGGGCGAAGAATCAGGTGGAAGCCTCCCACGTATTTGAACAGGATTCGAACTTTCGATACGCCATGTTGCTGGGTCAATCAGAATCCATCGGAGCCGGCTGGCGGCGAGTCGATCAATTTTTAGAGCGCATCCGCGCGGTCACCGCCAAAGACATTCAACGAGTGGCCAAGCAATACCTGAATCCCGACAACCGGACAGTCGGCATTCTGATTCCTCAACCGCCTAAAGCGGCAGAGCCCCAACCGACCGCCGCACATGCCGGAAAGCCCTGATCATGATGGCCACGACTGCATCAAAAGGACCATTCACTCGGGTGAGCCAATGGCGTCGTACCGGCGCACTGCTGCTCACGACCGCCCTCTTCTCCCTCGCCACGACCCTATATGCGGCTGATATCACGCCGATAAAATTCACCACGCCGAACGGGATGACCGTCCTGGTCCTAGAGCAGCACTTTCTCCCGATCGTGGAGATTCATGCCCTGGTCAAGACCGGATCGGCCTACGATCCTCCTGAGAAAGCCGGCGTCGCGAATCTCGTCGCCAGTCTTTTGGATGAGGGAACCACCAGCCGATCCTCGAAACAACTGGCAGAACAAATCGATTTCATCGGCGGATCACTGGAAGCGAAAGCCGGAGAGGACTTCACGACCGCCTCAGCGCGCGTGCTGAAAAAAGATATCGACCTAGGCTTTGCGCTCCTCGCCGATGTGTTGATGCATCCCGCCTTCCCCAAGCACGAATTCGAGCGGGTGCGCTCACAGATCCTGGGAGAAATTTCCAGCGACAACGACGATCCCGGTCATGTGGCGATGAAGGCTTTCAACCAGCTGGTCTTTCACAATCATCCCTATCGATGGCCAGCACAAGGCACCGAAGACACCGTGGGCAAGATTACGCTGGCAGACGTCCAGAGCTTCTATGCGAAGGAATATCTCCCCAATCAGGTGATTCTGACCATTGTGGGGGATCTTTCCGTCGAACAAGCTACGGCCCTTGTGCAAAACCATTTCGGCTCATGGAAGAAGGGCAACCCCCAGACCCGCACGACAAAGAAACCGGCAGCGGTGGAGAAGAAGGCGGTTCAGCTCATTGAGAAGGACTTGACTCAATCCACGATTGTCCTCGGCCACGGGGGCATTAGCCGGAATAACCCCGACTACTACGCCGTCACCGTCATGAACCATATTCTGGGGGCCGGAGGGTTTTCGTCCCGGCTCATGGACTCGATCCGCGACAAGCAGGGACTTGCCTACGGAATCATGAGCCACTACGACGCGCGCATGCTCCCCGGCTCGTTCTGGGTAAATCTTCAAACGAGAACCGAAGCCACGAACCAGGCTATTGCAGGCGTGCTGACGGAAATCAAAGGGATCCGCGACAGCCCGGTCAGCGACCAGGAACTATCGGAAGCAAAGTCATTCCTCATGGGCAGCTTTCCGCTCCGCCTCGACTCAACCGCCAAGCTGGCCCAGGTGCTGGCACAGGTTGAGTACTACGGACTGGGATTCGAATATTTCAGCCAGTACCAGAAATGGATCGAGCGCGTCACGAAAGACGACGTCCTTCGCGTGGCGAAACAATACCTCGACCCGCAGCACTATGCGCTCGTCGTGGTTGGCAACGTGGCCAAAGCCAAGGTCCGCCAGTAACAGACTCCCCGGCACTGTGCCGCTATGCAACCTCATCCGCTCGAACACAAGCTTCTGCATCTGCGCGAGATCATTGCGGCCATGGATTCCGTCCTGGTCGCCTATTCAGGCGGGATCGACAGCACATTCGTCCTGAAAGTCGCCCACGACGAACTCGGAGATTCCGCCGTGGGTCTCACGGCCATTTCACCGACCTTCCCAGCGATCGAACTGGAAACAGCCACCCGCGTCGCGAAGGAAATCGGCGCGCGCCATGAGTTGGTGCATACCGACCAGTTGACAATCCCTGCTTTTACCGAGAACGATGCCGATCGCTGTTTTCATTGTAAGACCGACCTCTACCAATTGCTGGGCACGCTGAGAGAAACGTATGCGTCGGCCGTCATCGTGGACGGAACCAATCTCGACGATCTGGGCGATGATCGTCCCGGCATCAAGGCCGCACGCGAATGGGGCGTTCGCAGCCCGCTGCTGGAAGCTGGGCTTACCAAATCAGACATTCGACGGCTTGCGAAAGACTTGGGGCTCTCGAACTGGGACAAACCAGCTGCCGCCTGCCTGTCCTCACGCATCCCCAGAGGCATCACGATCACGAGAGAAAAGCTCAGCCGGGTGGAGCAGGCCGAAGAGGTCCTGTTTGCAGAAGGGTTCCGGCACTGCCGTGTGCGCGATCACGGCGAAATCGCCAGAATCGAAGTCGGTCAGAATGAACTGGCTCGAATGCTCGAGGGAGAACGAGGGACGAGAATCAGCCGACGCGTGAAGGAACTCGGCTTTCGGTTTGTGACGATTGACTTGGAAGGGTATCGGCCGGGCGGGGTGAGCATAGACCCACCGCGCCCGGCCAAGTAGAGCAAACGAAACTTGATTAGGAGTGAGACTTCGAGAGGGCGCTGAGCGCTTCGTCGGCGAACTTTCGGTGATCGGCATCCGCGAGACTGCGCTGCACCACTTTCTCCGCTACCATCAGCGCCAACTCCGTGGTCTGATTGCGGATGTCCTGCACGGCCTTCCGGCGCTCATGATCGATCTCGCGCGTGGCCTCGCCCTTGATGCGCTCCGCCTCCGTGCTCATCCGCTGTTCGTTTTCATCCAGCAGGCGCTGTGCCCGCTCCTGAGCCGCCGCCAGAATGGCCTCGGCTTCCTTCGCCGCTGCACTGAGCTTCGCCTCATAGGTCTTCAGCGCACGCTCAGACTCTGCGCGGTGACGTTCAGCCTGGTCGAGGCTGTCCTTGATCTTCTTCTCCCGTTCTTCGAGGACGCTCAGGATGCCGGGAAAGGCAAACTTATAGAGCACGAAGAACAGAATCCCGAAGGACAGAATCTCCCAGAAAATCAGCGACGAGAAAAAACTCGATTCAAACTGCGGCATTGTTCACTCCCAACAAGTTGAGGTTGAGGCTGAGCGCCAAGGCGCCACACCGCAGGCTCGGCCTATCCCCGTCCTTACTTGCGAAGCCCCATGATGATGAACGCGATGACGAGCCCGTAGAGCGCGATGGCTTCCACGAGCGCGAACCCGATCCACATGTACTTACCGACGCGAGCTTCCGCTTCAGGCTGGCGGGCCACGGCTTCAATCATCTTGCCGAAGATGTACCCGATTCCGACACCGGCACCGGCAAAACCCGCCGCCGCCAATCCCATACCCAACAATGCTGCTGCTGCTGAATCCATTGTGTCCTACTCCTCCCTTGTCTGGTTGAGACGCGATCAATGCGCGTGGTCATCATGGCCGTGCAGATGGAATGCGTCGCCCAAATAGACGCACGTCAACACGGTAAAAATATAGGCTTGAATAAACGCAATGCCGACTTCCAACCCGTTCATCGCAATCGTGAACGCAAACGGCAACCAGCCGATAAGCAGCCCGCCGCTGATCGCCAAGCCAAAGAGCACCCCGAGAATGACGTGTCCGGCCGTCATGTTGGCAAACAATCGAACGGCCAACGAAATCGGCCGGGCTAACTGGCTGATCAATTCGATAGGAATCATCAACGGCAAGAGCCATCCCGGCGTACCCGGCGGCACGAGAATCCCCAAGAACTTGGCGCCGTGCAGCAGAAACCCCATGACGAGACTCAGCCCGTACACCACACAGGCAAACACCGCCGTCACGACGATCTGACTCGTGACCGTATAGGAACCGGGAATCATCCCGATGAGATTACAGAAAAGAATAAAGAGGAACAACGTGGCGATGAGCGGGAAAAACCGCATCCCGTCCTTCCCCATCGTATCCAGGATGATGCCCCGGATGAAATCCACCAGCATCTCCGCCAGGCTCTGCAATTTGCCCGGCACTAGCTGCCGCGCCGCCCCTGCCTTGAGCATCAAAAACGCGACCAGAGCCACCACGACCCACATGATGATGACCGCTTTGTTAATGGAGATATCGATCCCACCAACAGAGAGAGGAATGTAGTTATGCAATTCAAACGGATGAAGCGGACTTTCTTCCACGGCTACCCTTTACTTTCTGTGTCAGGCGGTGAACCTGGCCACCGCATGGCCGACCGGTATGCGTTCCGTATCCCGGCGATCACTCCGAGCACCAACCCCACCACCATCCCCCAGGGAGTGGAATCAAGGAGGTAGGTATCCAACACCCAGCCCAACCCGCCTCCGACGATCAACGAAGCTAGCAGGTCGGTTCCAATCCGAACCGCCTGGCCGAGCCCCGCATAAAACGGATCTTGAGAAGGGGGCATTCCGTTACTCGCCGGTTAGTGCTCAGACACGAATCTGAATGAGGACTCAACCGATTGCGAGCGCGCAATTCAAGCAGAATCCTCATTGAAATGTCAAGCCGTTAGAGACTCTGTCTCTCGCGAAAGCGCTACGGTATAGTATGCCAACCAAAACCGGTCGGACTTTCTGAATTCATGGCAACGACACGACCATCCCCCACAGCCTTTCTGCACGGAGCCCCGCAACCCTTGAGCCTAAGCCGGCGAGGCTTGACCCCCAGCCCGTTCGAGCTGTATGCCCGCGTTGCCTCAAGCCAACAGGCCTCGTTTCTCTTTGAAAGCGGCAAAGGTCCGTCAACCAGCGGACGCTACTCCTTCTTCGCAACCAATCCCTACCAAGTCTTTTCGGGCACGCGACACGACTGGACTAACCGCTCAGCCGATGGGCACATACAAACCGGCCAGAACCCGTTCGGAACTCTTACGCGCCTGATGCAACAATCAGTCATCTCCCGCCCCCCTGGAACTCCGCCGTTTTTCGGCGGAGCCGTGGGTTATTTGAGTTACGATCTGGTGCGGCAATTCGAGTCATTGCCGAACCATGCCGACGACGATCGGCATTTTCCAGATTTGGAGTTCGCCTTTTATGATCTTGTCGCGGCGTTTGATCATACCTCGGGCGAATGGCATTTCATGTTCTGCCCCCCGCTCGAACGATTCCTCGGAGAGACCCGAGAGCAGCTCTACCGGGAGGGTTGCGATAGACTCGCCGCGTTGGAAGCGCACGTATCCACGCCTCAGCCCCACCTTCAGCCGGCGGATTCCTTAGCGCCTGTCAGCTTTCACCCACAGCAATCCCGGGACTCCTATATGGACCGGGTCCGGCGCTGCCAGGAATATATCGCCGCCGGTGATTTGTATCAGGCCAATCTCTCCCATCGCTTTTCGGTCACAAGCGACAGTTTCACGAAGCAGGCAGGACTCGCGACAGAGCTCCAAACCTATGCACGCTTGCGCCGCATGAACCCGTCCCCGTTCTCCGGCCTGTTGCGCACCGGGGACACCAGCATGATCAGCACATCACCGGAACGGTTAGTTCGGCTGGAGGGCCGTTCAGCCGATACTCGACCAATCGCCGGCACCCGGCGGCGAGGCATAGACGACTCCGACGATCGTCGCCTGCAGAAAGAACTCCTGGGCAACGAGAAGGAGCGCGCCGAACATTTGATGCTCGTCGATCTGGAACGAAACGACCTGGGGCGCGTGTGTGAGTTCGGCTCCGTCCACGTCGACGAATTCATGTCCATCGAGCAATATTCCCATGTCAGCCATCTGGTGTCGCATATCTCTGGGCAACTGCGGGCCGAGGTAACAGGCTTCGATCTATTGAGAGCCGTCTTCCCGGGCGGCACCATTACCGGCGTGCCCAAGATTCGCTGCATGGAAATCATCGACGAGCTGGAACCGGTGCGGAGAGGCCCCTATACCGGGTCGATGGGCTATCTAAGCTGGAGCGGGGATCTCGACTTCAACATTATCATTCGCACATTGGTACTCCTTGAAGGACAGGGCTCCCTCCAAGTCGGAGCCGGGATTGTGGCGGACTCGGATCCCGCCAAAGAATATGAGGAGACGATGCACAAGGCACAGGCTTTTCTGAGTGCCTTGTCGTAGCATGCACTATGTGGATATTTCTCAACGATCGATTCGTCCCGGAACAGGATGCGACAATCTCCGTCTTCGATCATGGCTTTCTCTATGGGGACGGCGTCTATGAAACGATCCGCTCTTACGGGAGCCGGATTTTCATGCGAGATCACCATCTGTCGCGCTTACAGCGTTCGGCCGACGCCATCGGCCTGACAATCCCCATCCCGTTGAGCGAGTGGCCGCACCTCTTGCGCGAAGCGATGGACCGCAATCAACTGGGAACTGAGCAGGCCGACGCCTATCTCAGAATTACCGTGTCCCGCGGCGCGGGAGAGATCGGCCTCGATCCGGCCCTCTGCCCGACGCCCACCGTCGTCATCATGGCGAAACCGCTCCATCCGCCCGCTGCCGAGCTGTACCGGCGCGGCGTGTCACTCATTGTTGCCCGCACGAGACGCAACCTGCCAAGCGCGCTCTCCCCGCAGATCAAGGCCACCAACTTCCTGAACAACATTCTGGCGAAACGCGAGGCGATTGCCGCGCGGGTCTTCGACGCGCTCTTTCTGAATTGGGAAGGCCATCTCACCGAATGCACCGTGAGTAATCTATTCTTTGCAACGCAAGGCCAGCTGTACACTCCATCCGTCGACTGCGGTCTTTTGGATGGCATTACGAGATCGATTCTGTTGCAGATGGCGGAAGAGCTGAAGATTCCCGCGTGCGAAGGGCGATTCACTCCGGAAGAGCTGCTGCATGCCGACGAATGTTTCCTGACGAATACCAGCATGGAAGTCATGCCGGTCGTATCCATCAACCAGCAACCCATTGGGCAGGGCATCCCAGGGCCCTTGACCCGTCAATTGCACCGTCATTTTATCGACAATCGAAGTCGCTATTTAGAACCGCTCGACTAACCTCTTCCGATCAAACCATTGCTTTTATTGCAATACTCTCATGACAAGAGGGGGCACAAGACGTGCAGATCCTTGACACCCAGGTGCAGGCTGCTATCGTTTGACCATGCCTAACACAACAAGAGCGCGAAGGAACGACCAATTGAAAACCTCTCAACTACTTCTCGGAACGGCCCTCGTGGGATCCCACTGGATTCTTTCAGGGCTTCCTGCAGCACAGGCTGAGATCTACCAATACATCGATGCCAACGGGACCATCTCGCTGACCAATGTGCCGACCGACCTACGCTACCGGCGAATCACCTCGCAGCCAAACAGACTCCATCCCGTTCTGTCAGAGCGGGAGCTCGAACCGATGATCAGCCGGTATTCCCGACAGCACCAATTACACCCCGCCCTCATCCGGGCGGTCATTAAAGCGGAATCAGGGTTCGACCCCATGGCGGTGTCACGAGCCGGCGCCATTGGCCTGATGCAACTGATGCCACAAACAGCCGTTCGCCTCGAAGTGCGGGACCTCTATGATCCTGACGATAATATCGGGGGGGGGACAAAGTATCTCCGCCAATTACTCGACCGGTTTAGGGGAAATCTCCCGCTCGCGCTGGCCGCGTACAATTCCGGAGAACATACGGTGGATCGCTATCGCGGGCTCCCACCGATCGACGAAACCCGCCAATACGTCCGGAAAGTCATTCGCTATTATCGGACGTTTCTGATTAAGGACGGCGCGATGACCGGGCACGTGATCGCTGCTGCCGAATCTGCAGCGCCACAACCACTCCCCGCTTCTTTGCCGGCCTCGGCTCAGTAGGATCACTGGCGATCCGCAACTGACTGTGCTGCTTCCAGCCTGGCCGTTTCGACTCGGGGCAATCTGAGCGAAAATGCGCCCCGACGCTGTTCTCACGCCATAATGCGGCTTCCGCGACACAATGCGCGACCTGCACCATGTTCTTCACTTCCAGCTCAGCCCTCGTCGTAGAGAACCTGGCAACGAGCTGTGTCCAGCGGGACAATTGACCCGTGGCGCGAATGAGCGACTCACGCGACCGGATCACCCCGACCTGTCCCCACATCGTCCGGCGGAGCGAGCTCCTGAGCTTCTCTACATCTTCGAGCGTCGCCTCTCCTGCGGGCTGAGGTATCTCTGCGTGCGAAGACAGCTCGGGGAATTCGTGCCCCTGAGCAAACGCAATTGCCGTGACACCAGCCCGCATCCCAAAGACCAGTCCCTCCAACAGCGAATTGCTCGCCAGGCGATTGGCCCCGTGCACGCCGCTACAGGCCACCTCGCCGGCCGCAAACAATCCCGGCAGCGTGGTGGCCCCATTCACGTCGGTCCACACTCCGCCCATCATGTAGTGGGCGCTGGGCGAAACAGGAATCCACTCTTCAGTGATATCGATATCTGACCGCAGACAGGTCGCATAGATCGTCGGGAATCGACGCTTGATGAAATCGGCTCCCAGATGCGTGACGTCGAGATACACATGCCGGGCGCGCGTCGCCGCCATCTCGGCCCAGATCGCCCGCGATACGATATCCCGTGGAGCAAGGGCCCCGAGCGGGTGGTATCGCTGCATAAACAACTCGCCCTTATTATTACGCAGCTGCCCGCCTTCTCCGCGCATGGCTTCGGACAGGAGGAACGGCGGACTGGAAGGGAGATAGAGCGAGGTCGGATGAAACTGGACGAATTCCATATCCTGCAGCATGGCTCCTGCCCGAAACGCCATCGCCATGCCATCGCCGGTGGCATTGGGAGGGTTCGTCGTTCGGGCGTAAATCTGTCCGGCGCCGCCCGTGGATAACACGACGGCTTTCGCGGGAATAATGAATTGCTTCGACGATGATTCATCGAGCACGACCGCCCCGCAACAACGCCCCTCCTCCACCACCAGATCAACTGTAAAGTGATAGTCGAGCCGTTGGATGCGCTTCTGACGCGCGACCTGCGCCATCAGGGCTCGCACCATTTCGTTGCCCGTGGCATCTCCGCGTGCGCGCAAAATGCGGCTTCGGCTATGCGCCGCTTCTCGAGCAAAGGCAAACTTTCCATCCGTCTTGTCGAATTTGGCGCCCCACCGGATCAATTCCTGAATCCGCGCCGGCCCTTCCTCCACCAGCACCCGAACCGCCTCGGGGCGACACAGCCCGTGGCCGGCCTTCAACGTATCGGTCCGGTGAATCGCGACATCGTCCTCTTCACTAAGCGCCACCGCCACGCCCCCTTGCGCATAGATCGAATTACTCTGCAGCGGATGCCCCTTTGTCAGCATGATGACACGACCTTCCCGGCTCAACTCCAGAGCCGCGCGCAACCCGGCCACGCCGCTCCCGATGACCAGAAAGTCGGCTTTAGGGAGAGCGGATCTTTCCCGCGACTGAGCTGCTGACTGTTTCATTGGGGCAGCGGTTTCTGCGGGACTGCGGGAAGGTCGGATAAAGCCTGGCGCACCTTCATTCCAAACGGCAAATCACCTTGCACGCCACGAAGAAGAATCGATTGTTTGCCCACCCACTGCAAGCGGGCATGTCCACGCTGACGGATACCGGCGTCGTCAGGATTTTTCTTCCACACCCCCTGCCAATGCACATACACGTCAATATTTTCCCCGTCGATCATGATGCGCTCGGTTTTGAAGTCCAGTTGAATGGATTGAAACAGTTCGAAATCCTGCGCGGCCTCCGCTTGGATTTGCTCCAACGACTCCGCAGGCAACATCACATCCTGAAACGCAGACCGGTCTCGATGCTGATACGCTTCCCGTAACGCTTCCACCGCACGATCGATGCGGGTAAAACGCTCATGATCCTCAGGATACTGGAGCGTCTTCGATGAGCAGGCCACGGCTGTCAGTAGTATCGCCACGCCGCACCAATGGAGCACGCGCAAACGAAACCGTGAGGCCGGATGAGTCGTATTCATAGAGTTGCAGTATAGGAACGTCCCGTGGATCGGTCAAGGCGCGGGGCCGCTGTCAACCCGGCGGGAAACCAGATCACCACAATCATTCACGGCCAGTCACCGCCTGGCTTGCTTTTTGGCCAAAATGTCTCTAGACTCGCCCGTCTTTGGAGATTCATTGCATGTCGAGCGTGTTAAAAAAGCGGCGGAAAAAAATGCGCAAACACAAGTACAAGAAGTTGCGCAGACGCCAAAAATTCTTACGTCGTAAGAGCTAGCTCACCCCGTTCACCGGGAGGAGGACATTGTGCCGGAAGGCAAGAAGGTTCGCATCCGCGTCCGTACGGTGAATTGCACCTACGTGGGGGACTTTCTTGTTCCGCCAATGCGCCATCGCGTCTCGGATGCGATCAACGAGGAAGTGCGGCTCTTTATCAGCCTGACGGACGTGGTCATCAACGATACGGATCGTTCTGACTACGTGGCCCTCAACAAGAACCTGATCGAGTCCATCGCACAGCTCTAGCGCCTTGTCTTTCGCCCACTCTCGGGTGCATCCCGTCGACCCAGATCCCTATTATTATGGGGACAACACAGGGGGATAGGGTGCCGCTCTTACACCGAAACTCCCAGACACATGTCGCCCTTTAGACGATTTCTTCCATTTGTACGCCCGTACCTGCCGCGCATGATCGTGGCGGGACTCCTTGTGATGGGAGTGGCCGCCATCAACCTCGCCTTGCTGCGCCTGGCCGGCACACTCTGGGACATCATTACCGTCCAGCACGATCGCGATCGCATGACGGAATTGATCGGGCTGTTCATCGGCCTGGTCCTTCTGCAAGGCCTCTGTTCGATGGGGCACAGCTACCTGACCACCTGGATCTCCCAGCGAGTCGTCGCCGACTTCCGCACCCATCTCTTTGCGCATCTCCAAAACCTCGCGGTCAGCTTCTTCGCGAAGAGGCGAACGGGGGAATTGCTCTCCCGCCTGATGAACGATGTCACCGTCATTCAGTCCATCGTCACCGAGACACCGATCGACACCGCCAAGCAGCTGGTCACCTTCATCGGCGGCATCGGATTCTTGCTGGCGATGAATTGGCGGCTGTGCCTCCTCATCCTGCTCCTGCTTCCGCTCTTGGTGCTCGTCGCCAAATTTTTTGGCCGCAAGCTGAAATCCCTTTCGACCTCGATCCAGGATCAAACCGCCGCGCTCAGCATTCTCTTGGAAGAGGTCATTTCGGGTATCCGCATCGTGAAGTCCTTCGTGCAAACCAAGCGGGAAGAAGGCCGTTTCTTGACCCAGGTCCAGCTTGGCTTGTCTCTCTCACTCAAACGAGCCGGCATCATGGCCCTCTTCGTTCCCGTCATCAGCCTGCTGACGTTTTCAGCTGCCGCGGCTGTGCTGTGGTATGGCGGCACCCAAGTAATCGAAGGCACCGTGACACCGGGCGATCTCTTCGCCTTCGTCCTGTTCGCAGGCATCCTGATCGGACCCTTCAGTTCGGCGGCTCGAGTGTTTGCGCAAATCAAGGAGGCCCAGGGCGCCACCCAGCGTGTATTTGAAATCCTCGACGCCGAAGCAGACATCCGAGATGTGCCGAATGCGCACGTCCTCTCCGCAGTGAAAGGCCATGTGCGCGCCGAGCAGGTCAGCTTCAGTTATGACCCGCGAACCCCGGTGTTGTCGCATCTGTCATTCGAAGCGCAACCGGGCGAGCTCGTCGCCTTTGTCGGGCCGACGGGAGCCGGTAAAACCACCGTCATCAATCTCCTCCATCGTTTCTACGACCCTATCGAAGGCCGCATCACCGTGGACGGGCACGACCTGAAGGAGGTCACGGTGGATAGTTGGTACCGGCAGGTCGCGCTCGTCCCGCAAGAAACCATCCTCTTCGGCGGGACCATTCTCGACAACATTCGTTATGGGAACCCCGAGGCGAGCGAGGCGGCGGTGCAGGAGGCGAGCAAGGCTGCGCACGCGCACGAATTTATTTCGGCCTTTCCGGACAAATACCTGACCGTGGTGGGCGAGAAGGGAATCAACCTGTCAGGCGGCCAACGGCAGCGCATTGCCATCGCCCGGGCGATTCTCAAAAACCCGCGCGTCCTGCTGCTCGATGAAGCCACCTCCTCGCTCGACACCGAGTCGGAACGGCTGGTCCAAGAAGCGCTGGAACGACTGATGGAGGGACGGACGACGTTTGTCGTCGCGCATCGACTCTCCACGATTCAGCGTGCGGACCGTATCCTTGTCCTGGATAAGGGACGAGTCGTGGAAGAAGGCACCCACGCACAACTCCTTGAGCGCAAAGGGCTCTATCACTACCTCTATACCATCAGATTCGCCGAACAGACATCCTAGGAGCTGTAAATATATAAAGGTATCAACTTGTCTTCACGTTTGGCTTGATGTGGTAGTTCCACTCACCATGAAACTTGTTGGGTTCCAGGGTCACGCGCTGCATCTCTTCATCGCTGACTTCGCGCCCGGTTGGGTATTTGCGCCGATCCAGCCGACAGATGACTGTCAATCCCTTCGCCGTGGTGGTCCCGGCGATAAGATTGACGATGGTTTCGTAATCCCGCAAGGGCTCCCCGCGCCAATTTGACGAGATAAAGGAAAACAGCCGGTGCTCGATCTTGTTCCATTTACTCGTACCGGGAGGAAAGTGAGACACCGCAATGTCCAGCGCGGTCTGAGCGGCGAATTTTTGCAATTCCAACTTCCACAGCCGCAATCGCCACCCGTTGCTACCACCGCCGTCGGCAGTAATCAGGATCTTTTTTGCATCCGGATACAGGCGTCGGCCCTCCGTGCGCCACCAGCCCCGAATGGAGGCCACCGCAAAGGCACCGGTGTCATGGTCGGTCCCCACGTTGACAAACCCGGCGTTGCGTCCAATGTCATAAATGCCATAGGGATAGGCGCGAGGCACCTGCGGACTGGGAAAATCGTGACCGTGAACCGGCGTGGGCTGCTTGGCCGCACGCCATTGCTGGCCGGCATTGTGGTAATTCCCAATGAGCTCCTTCTTTTTCGTATCGACCGAAATGACCGGGATGCCTTGCCTTAGGCATCGTTTGACCGCGACGTTGATGTGCCGAAACTGCGCATCGCGATCCGGGTGATCCGCACCCTCCTCAGTTTTGCGATTGCGCTGCAGGCTATAGTCCAGGTCGTGAAGAATCTGCGCGACCTTCATGTGGCTGACGGGATGGTGCTGTCGACCCAGTTCTTCGGCAATGGTCCGCGTACTTTTGCAAATCCATCGCAGCGCAGACTCAGGGTCTCCGCGCGTTTGCTCATCAATCAACCCTTCGAGCGTCTGCACCAAGCGGGGATCGGATTGGGTGATGGATTTGCGCCCCGCGCCCGGTCGACGGATACGGCCGACCAACGGCGTGCCCCGTCCGTGGAGTTCGCGAATCCCTTTGCTAATCGCCTTGCGCGACAAACCACACGCGCGCCGCACCGCAGCTATCCCTCCATAGCCCAAACTTACCGCTTCAGTGGCAGCCATGATGCGCCGCGTACGTTCGTCCAAATGCGGCCATGCGGTACGAAACTTCCGCTTCAATTCGGTCAGCCTGTTCATGCTCGCAAAGCATACGGCAATGATCTTTCAATTGATACCTTTATTTATTTACAGCGCCTAGGAGCCTGTCCGACATTAGCCTCCACGCACTTGCGTGCAAGCACGGAGTCGTGTATCAGCGAGGTAGCATCGTGATGAGTGAGGAGGCGACGTGATGACGACTCGGATGTGTCGTCCCTATGACCCCGAAGAGCTGT